>NZ_JAUBOV010000039.1:0-66046 GCF_036700405.1 Microcoleus sp. T3_D1 | reverse complement strand
TGTCTACACAGTCTCTTATGCTTATTTTGTTAACTTTGTCAAGTTCATATTATACCAAATTAGATGAGCTTACCCTGGATGCTTTATAACTGATTTGAGATCCTTGCTCGGGTATACGCCCTGCGTTCTGGTCTACTGTTTTAAAAGCTTCGCGCCACCTCACCGTCCAATTTTCGAGTTCGTCACACTTAAAGTTGTATGGATTATAGCTAAAATCATGGTTTAAGTAGCCATCAGTTATGCTGTATTCTACAAATTCTTGCTCTGTTTCAGACGGCTCTGTCTCTTGAAGTTCTTTAAACTTGATGCCGTTTTTCATCATGTTCATCATTTCAGATATCAAATTAACAAATTCTCTGGCTTCAACAGGATTTAGAAAAACCATGACAGAGATAATTTGTGACGATCCATAAATATATTCTTTTTGATTTTTTTTATTTGAGCAGCGCAGTTCATTAGCTTTATCCCAAAATCCTTTCCTCAAGCATAGATAAGGGAATTCATCTTCTTCGTTCGTAAATGCTCTACTGTAAGCTCCAAAAAATCCCATGCAAGTTGATGATTCAACAAACACTGATATATTTTCTTCAAATGCAATTTCAGTTTCATTAAAGATACCGCTAACTAAAGTTACATCAGTCATTTTTAAAAGGGCGATTAATTTTGATAAGGAGGGAAGGACTTTTTTGACAGGTCTTTTTTTTAGAAAAGCGTGTGTGCCATTGGTGTTTTTTTCCCAAGGTAATTGGATTATCATTTAGACATCTCCTTTTGCACTATTGGAAATCTTGTAAATTCCCAAGATACTCACCTTGATTCTGGTTTTGACCTTTGCGAAATTTCCACAATTTTTTTCTCGATCGACATAAATATCAAAATTGCTGACTTTACCTAGCGCGTCACCTTTAACATCGTGAGCATCGATACCATTCTTTTTCAGCCACTTATCATCTACTTTACTAGCTTTGCCAACTGGTCGATCGTAATTATCATCTGGGCATTCGTCTGGATCGGGCGAGCCAGCACCAGCAGCAGTGTCTTCTGAGTCAGCATTAGTTTTCTTGTAATCATCCTCAGACGAATTCATCGCTAGATAAAGACCAATTGCAGTATCATTATCATTTAAGCAACTATTTACTCAACTTAGCTTTTAGCCAAACTCCCCGTAGCAAGGTGCTCCATCGCGCACCTCACCACGAATTCAAAACTCAAAACTATTTCCCTAGCCGGTATTCCGCATCCCCGCAGCAATACCATTAATCGTCAGCAGAGCTCCCCGCAACAATTCACCCTTGCTATAACGCGAGTGAATCACCCCCGGAACCCCGCCACTACCGTGCTGCCGCAAGCGTTTCAGCAGCGAAACCTGCAACAAACCCAAAGGCACAATCGTCGCATTTCGCAACTGCACCGATCGCTGCAGCGATGGATCTTCGTCCAACAAACGTTGGTGTCCGGTAATCGTTAAAACCAAATCGCGAATCAAGTGAAATTCGGCAGCAATTTGATCGAATAAAGCCTTAAAACGCTCCCTGTCCGCTGGCAAAGCTAACTCCTGCACGTAGTGTTCTGCAATCTGCAAATCCACCTTCGATAAAGTCATTTCCACCTTAGAAATTACCATTCTAAAAAACGGCCATTTCAAGTAGAAATACTGCAAAAGTTTCATGTGTTCTTCCGGTTCCTCCAGCAAAAACTCTTGCAAAGCTGTACCGACACCGTACCAAGAAGGCAGCAAAAAGCGGCTTTGAGTCCAGCTAAACACCCACGGAATTGCTCGCAAACCGCTGATGTCTTTTTTGCCACCGCGACGGGCCGGGCGAGAACTAATTTGCAACTGGCTGATTTCTTGAATCGGGGTAACTTGGTGGAAGAAATCAACTAAATCCGGCTGTTCGTAGATTAAATTGCGGTAGTGCGATCGCGATCGCGCCGATAACTCCTCCATAATCTCATTCCAAGGGTCGATGCCATCAAAACCAGTGTGCAGCAAACTCGCTTGAATTACCGCCGCCGCCACCGTTTCCAAATTGTAAAGCGCCAACTCCGGCAAAGAATATTTAGAAGCCAAAACCTCCCCTTGTTCAGTAATCTTAATTCGCCCGTTAATACTCTTTCCAGGCTGAGCCAAAATTGCCTTGTAAGCAGGCCCGCCGCCGCGCCCTACAGAACCGCCTCGGCCGTGAAAAATTCGCAACTCCACACCGTGTTTTTCCGCAACCATTTGCAAAGCCTTTTGAGCTTTGTGTATTTCCCAATTGCTGCTGAGGAAACCAGAATCTTTATTGCTGTCGGAATAGCCCAGCATCACCTCTTGCAATTTGAGAGTTTCGATTGGGCATTTGAGATTGTCTGCGTTTTTTACCGCTAGTTCCTGCGCGTATCCTCCTGTTAGCAAAGCTCGATAAAGCGGCAGATCAAAGATTTTTTGCATTACTTCCGGCGCTTTTTTCAAATCTTCCACCGTTTCAAACAGGGGAACTACTTGAATACTGCTAATTCCTGTCGCCGGATCGTAAAGTCCCGCTTCTTTTGCTAACAGCAAAACCGCCAGCAAATCGCTGACATCGTGGCTCATGCTGATGATGTAAGTTTCGCAAATTTCCGGGCCAAACTCCTGCTGCATTTGCCGCAATATTCGGAAGGTATTGATCGTCTCGCAAGTTTTGGGAGAAAATGGCAATTCTGCTGGAATTAAAGGGCGACGAGTTTGCAGTTCCGTTGCCAGCCAAATAATTCGATCGCATTCCGACATTTGATTGTAAGGCTTTGGCAAAATTTGCAAGTATTCAGCAATTTCCCTCAAAGCCTCCGAGTGTACAGTTGACTCTTGGCGAATATCTAGGTAAGCCAAATTAAATCCGTAAATTTCTACTTGGCAGAGCAGATTTTCCAAGTCCCGACAGCTCAAACCTGTTTCCACTAAATTGTGCTCGATGAGCTTGAGCTCGGTCAAAAACTCAGCGCCCGATCGATAAAGGCCGGTCATTCCGGGATTTTCCGACAAAGCTTCGCGTTCCCGCTGCAACTCGTCTCCTTTGTAGAGCCGCCAATTACGATCGCGCGTATTTTCCAGTCGCTGCTGCACGTAGGCCAGCTTCAACCGATAAGGTTCTTGCCTATAGCGAATCGCCCACTGCTCGTAAACCTCCGGGAATTCCGATTTGTCGCGATCGAGAGATTCGAGCAATTCCGGCAGCACGTCGCTCCAGTGCAGCGACAAACTCAAAAGTTCGTTCAGTCGCTTCACCGCCGCGATGTACTTCTCTAGCACCAAGTGGCGCTGATAGCAAGCCGTTTGCCAAGTAACTTTTGGAGTCACAGAAGGATTGCCGTCCCTGTCGGAACCCACCCAAGAACCGAACTTGCAAAAATTGTAACTCGGCGGTTTCAGATAAGGATAAGAAGCGTGGATCGCTTGCTTTAAGCGCTGGTAGAGTTCGGGAATAGCATCAAACAGAACTTCCTCGAAGTAGTGGAGAGTGTATTCCACCTCGTCAAGTACAGTCGGCTTGAATTGGTGCAGTTCGTCAGTGCGCCACCAGAGGCGAATTTCTTCCATCAGTTGCTCTTGGAGAGCCGCCGCTTCCCAGCAAGACACCGGGTAGGGGCTTTGAGAGTCGGTTCCGATCGCCTGAAATTTCTCGTCAACTTGGTCTAGCTGTTGGAGAATCTTCGCCATTCGCCGCTGCTTGGTGCGGATCGTGTGGCGGACAATTTCTGTCGGGTGAGCCGTGAATACTAAGCGGATGTCTAACTGATCGATCAACCGCTGGATTTGCTGGCTGGGCACGTTCAAGCGCAGCAGCATCGGGAACAGTTGGTGAAAAGTGCCGGCATCTCGGGCGATCGTCTCGCCGCTGTCTGCACCGCGAGGAGCCATTTGGGCGGGGACTGGGCCTTCCCGGTGGCGGGGGCGATCGGGGGCATCCGTTGCTTGTCCTGGCAGCTTAGAAAACATCCGCCCACCAGCGTCGTTGCTGCTAGCGTAAGCTAGCTGTTGGTCTCGCTGTTCGTAGTGCTGTTCGACAATGTTGATCAACTGGAAATACAGTGCAAAAGCCCTAGCGGCGCGGATGGCGGCGTTGAGGTCGAGCTTTTCGATTAGCTGTACGACATTCGACTCGCGAAAGTGAGTGGCTTGTCCCTCGGCGGAATTGACCGATCGCATTTGTTGGAGCAAATCCACCAATTCCTGCCCGCACTCCTGTCGCAGCACCGATTCCCACAAGTCCTCTACAACTTTGAGGCGATTTCGTAGAAACAGGTCTGATTTTGAGTAAGCGGGAAAAGGGGAAATAGATGTTGCATCAATAGCCTGTTCTGAAGACTGGAGGACTGAACTCATCGGGCTGTTCCTCAATAGCTGCGGGTGTCAAGAAAATTGTATGGTTTAGTTTCGCCTAAAACACTTTTGTTTGCAGTCAAATTTGAGACTTATTGCAACGTTAAAAGTAGAAGGCACTTATGTACAAAGTATAAGGAAAGATTAATTTTTACAGCACGGATTGTACCTATTGTCAAGCTTTCAGGTCAGTTAACTTGCGATTTGAGATTGTAGACGATCGGCGTGAGACGTTCGGCCAGAAGTCAGTTGAGTCGCGCTAAGTCGAACACTTTTAGATTTACTTCAAAGATGAACCTGGGATGTTGAACTAGGGTCGAAAATTTTTATCTGTCCCCGACAGGAGTACGTGGCACCGTATCCGTTTTTGGGCGGGGTCACAAAATTCAACTTCTAGCAGCAGCATCCTTCCTTGGGCTTTCTAATCCTGTGATTGAGGAAAGTTGAGTACGGGGAGGCGCGAACCCCGAAAGACTTCTTCGCTTTCAACGCCGATCGACGCAACAAACTCAGCAGCAGCTTTAGCCACCACCAACCCGCCCAGCATGGGTAAGGCGACCAAGCTCAATAAGATGTCTGAGGGAACCGGCAATTTTGGACTGTTAGGTGTTTGAGTTTTGAGCAAGTCTTGGTTTTCCGACGGCATAAATCTTTCCTGCGTATTCTGTTATCCCTAGTTTACAAGCTAGGGCGGGTTTTCTTGCCTCGTTGTATCCTAGATTGGGGCGAGATTCGTGTTCATCCAAGAATTAGTGTCGTGTCATCGCAGGCCAGACATAGCTGCGTGCCGAGCTCCCCTGAAGGATGTTACACAAAAATCAGAGCGCACGACGATCGCACGTACAACAGCTTTTTCAAGCCGATCGCTCGCCCGCACGATCATGCAGCGTGTAAAAAAGTGAGAACGCCCGTTTGTTCAATCAGACCGGCCGATCATCGACTCAAAGGAAATTGTACCCGGTGTGCGATCGCCATTTCAGCTCAAACTATCGACAATAATTCGAGCGCACAAAATAACTAGCCCGCCCCGGTCGATCGACTCAAAGGAAATTGTACCCGGTGTGCGATCGTCCGCAATTTAAAAATTCAGACTTGGTTGTTGTTTCGCTCCACCATCTCTCGTAACTGGAGCTGATATTTTATGACCTAATTCTCACTAAGGAATGAAAAATAAATAAGTTGATGAATTATCGGTTATACTGAAAAAAGTGCGCTTATTGCAATTTTCACCCAAACATAAATTAACTCACAACGGATTTTTCTCCTCAACTACTCTAATTGGCGTTTAAACCCATGTCTTATTCTAATTCACTTGAGTCAGAAATGAAAAAATGTTATAAATCCTTATCAGAAAAGGATAAAAGAAGGTATGCAGCTATCGACGCTCAAAAATTAGGATGGGGTGGAATTAGCTATGTAATGCAACTTTTGGGATGCAGTCGAAACACCATCGTCAAGGGAATAGAAGATTTAGAAAAAATGGACTCAGAGACACTCAATAGTTCCAGGGTAAGAAAGAAAGGAGGCGGAAGAAAAAGTATTCTGTCTACTCAAATCGGCATTGATGCAGCATTTTTATAAGTTTTAAAAAATTACACGGCGGGAGACCCAATGAATGAATTAATCAAATGGACTAATTTGACGCATAAAGAAATAGCTGCGGGACTACGAGCGGCAGGTTTTACCATTAGTCTCCCCTTAGTAGCCCAACTTTTAAAAAAGCATGGGTAGGTGAAACGAAAAGCTCAAAAAAAACAAACAATAGGAATTAATAAAAATTGGGATGCTCAATTTAAAAACATTGCTAGACTTGATGCAGAGTATAGAGAAGCCAGCCACCCTATTATTAGTTTTTACACCAAAAAGAAATAAGTTTTAGGCAATTTGTATCGTCCGGTAACTCTCTATACAAAAGAACCAGTCACTACTTTCGATCGTGATTTTTGGAGTTTAGGTCACGGCAAAGTAATTCCCCATGGAATTTATAATTCTCAACAAAACCGAGGATATATAACATTAGGAAATACTAAAGATACCAGTGAATTCGCCTGTGAGTCTTTAAAAACTTGGTGGAATAATTATGGTAAAGCTACCTACCCTAACGCTAATTCTATCTTGACCAAATGTGATGGGGGAGGTAGTAATAATGCTAATCATTATATTTTTAAAGAAGATTTGCATAAATTAGTTAATGAAATAGGAATTGAGATCAGAATTGCTCATTACCCTCCTTATACATCTAAATATAATCCGATAGAACATCGACTTTTTCCTCATATTACCAGGGGTTGTCAAGGAGTAATTTTTACAAGTTTAGAATTAGTGAAAGTTCTCGTAGAAAAAACTCACACTAAAACGGGACTATCTGTAGCTGTAAATATCCTTAATAAAGTTTATCAAACGAATCGAAAGGTGGCTGATAATTTCAAAAATACTATGCAAATTGTTTTTGACAAATATTTGCCCAAATGGAATTATCGAGCCGTACCCCAACCTGAGTAATTCATTAAGTTATTTATTTTTCATTCCTAAAGATAGCTTGTTTCAGTGCGACGGCTGAAGTGTTTGAGTCGAATCGTGTAGCGAACTCGATCGAGGAAAGAAGATTCCGATGGGGAGTAAGAACGGGTTGACATACATCATTAAGCTGCGGTATTATTCGATTATATTCAGTATTGTAACACAACTGCGATATAATTATCAGCATATGCAAGCAATCCTTTTAAGCCGTGAAGAAGTTGCTCAACGTGCAGAGCAACTATACGAAAGCAGAATCCGCCAAGAAGTGGAAGTTGAAGAAAATATTGGCAAGATGGTCATCATTGACATTGAGACAGGTGACTACAGGGTTGATGCAAATGGCCTACGCGCTGCTGACTTCTTGAGCGAGAAACATCCCAATGCCCGACTCTTCGGGATTAAAATTGGGTATAACGTTGCTGCTGCTTTTGGTGGCGGTGTCATGGAGCGCATCGTCAAGTGATTTCAGGTATTGTGGCTGACGGACACGCGATTATCACCATCCCATTTCGGATTCCGAATCGTACTGACTTCCCGATCGAGTTTGTAGTAGACACAGGATTTACAGATGAGCTTTGTTTACCACCAGAAGCAGTGGCATTGCTGAATCTTCCGTTCAAATACGATATGCGTGCAAATTTGGCAGACAACAGCCGAGTGATGCTGCCTCTTCATAAAGCAATTATTATTTGGAACGGAGAGGAGCGAGAAACTCGTGTGTTTGCGACAGGACGACGACCCCTAGTTGGGACTGCTTTGCTAGATAACCATGAGCTTGTGATCCAGTTTACGGAAGGTGGGTTGGTAACGATTGATGAGTTGTAGTCCTCAGCATCGGTGCAAACGCAGGCTAACAAGTCGTTGACACTCTCAGCGGTGAACCGACTGAGATTCTTGAAGAGTCCAGAACCTGAACTTCAAAGGCATTGTCAAGGTGCCTCTAGACGCTCAAAACAACTACCCATACAAGAGGTATTGCAATTGCGGTTACTTGAAATTTCAAATTGCTTTGAAGCTCAGTTATCTTCACGTTAAGGTTGAATTGCTGCATGAAGATAACAGATCGATACATTAAAGTAGATTCCATCCACACTCGTTACTGGAGTGCAGGAACTCAAGGAAGTCCTGTCATTTTGCTCCACAGTGGCGGCAGTTCAATCGAAATGTGGGAACAGAATATTCAAGCCTTAGCTCAAAACTATCGTGTGTTTGCCTTTGATATGGTCGGTACAGGTTTATCAGACAAGCCAGCAGTCGCTTATTCATTGGACTACCAACTTCAGTTTCTGAAAGCTTTCCTGGATACACTCGATATCCAAACAGCAAGTTTGATTGGCAATTCAATGGGCGGAAGCATTGCACTCAAGTTTGCCCTAGAATCGCCAGAGCGAGTGAGTAACCTCGGATTAATATCGAGTTTTGGATTGGGACGAGAAATCGATATTGCTGACCGTCTACTGGCGGCGTTTCCAGCGATCACTAAACGGATTCCGCCCAGTCGAAGGGGTGTAAGAATGGTACTGAACAGTTGCGTTTACGATCCTAAATCAGTGCCAGAGGCATGGATTGAACTGAATTATCAGCGGTTTAATCTCCCCGGTCAAAAGGAATCCCTAATTTCTCTGCTAGTTGCTAATTTGGATTTTTGGGGTGTCCGTCGAGAGGTTTTCAGTCCGATCGTTCAACACCTCGATCGCATCAAGATCCCAACCTTAATTATTTGGGGAAAACAAGACTCAATCACGCCAGTTGCTCATGCGTATGTTGCTTCCCAAAAGATTCTCAATTCACAGTTGTATATTTTTGAGCGGTGTGGGCATTGGGCGCATGTTGAGTATCCAGAAAAATTTAATCGTTTAGTTTTGGAGTTTTTAGCATAATTCTCAATCTACCGCCAGCCAACTAACACGGCGTTGGAGCCGAAGGGCGAAAAGCTATCGGTCTCCGTTTCAGTAATATCTGCCTCGGCTCAACTGTGTCGTTATCTCGTAAACGCCGCCTGACTTTGGAGATGGTTCGGAAGCTCGATCGCCAGTTTGACCTACAGAAAATTGGTAGAATCAATAGAGATGCTCGATCGCGCACCATGCAACAAGCTAGTAGCTTCAAAAAAAAGATGTTTGTGTAAATCGTTAAAATAGTACCAAAAACAACCAAGGAGAAACCCATGTTAACCCTAGAAATGGCAATCCAAAAAATCCAACTTTTTTCCCCAGAACAACGCAATAAAGTTATTGAATTTATCGAATTTCTAGAATTTCAAGCCAGCCAAACTAAAACGATAGAACCAAAAAAAGATGACTCCAATCAAGAACAATCCTTTTTTGAGCTAGCCGGAATCTGGGAAGAAAAAAATATCACTATAGACGACATTCGCAAAGACGCATGGGGCAAAGAAAATCAATGATTTTGTGTGACACCAATATTCTCATCGAATTATATAAAAACAATCACTGATTGGGAGCGTTATCTCATAAACGCTGCCTGACTTTGGAGATGATTCGGAAGCTCGATCGAGAGTTAAGCTAAATAAAACTCCGAGTTCTGCATCGATGCTTATTAGAAGCGAATAATTTCGATCGTGCCTCGCGATCGCACAAAACAAACATCAAATTCTCGAAAGAAGTTGGTTTGCCCGAGAATTAAGGGAACCTGAGAGGCTTGTGCCCAAGCAAATGCTAGGCGAACGGGTTCCAGATTCCCAATTTGAACATCTACAAATACACCCCGCGCCTCAACCGTTGCCAGATTTCCAGCCTATGGCAAGCGGACAGTTTGTTCCTCCCAAATTGCACCCAATTGCAGACCAATGTCATAAGGTAATAGATTGACCGCAGACCCAGTATCTAGCAGTGCATTCGCCGAGACAGAAAAGCCTGCATGAATCAGAGTGATGGGAATCGTGGGTAATGCTTCATCATCAGAAAAGGGAAACTCGATCGAACTAGGCATGAGTAGATGCCTCTCGATCGTCTCGAATCATCTGCATCATAATGTTTGCCGCTTCCGTTGCATCGTAGAGCGATCGAACCGGATACTCTGATGCAGAAAAGATGACTTGTAGTTCAGCGTCTGGGATTTGCACTGCTAGGAGTTTGAAGAGTGATAATTTGTCTGACTGGCTCAGATTGTTCACCAAAGGTATTAACTCAGCGAGAGACATGGTTTAAACTCCCAGAAGTACGAGAATACATCTATCATAAACGCTGCCTGAGTTTGGAGATGATTCGGAATCTCGATCGAGAATTAAGGATTCCGTAGGAGATTCCGATCAAACTTTATCCTGCCCAAAAACAAAGAAAAAGCCGCCCTAAAAGGCGACGTACTGAGCGTAGCCGAAGTGAGGGGACTTTAGCCCTCCGCTCATTACCAACAAATATCAAGGCAACTCAACGGAACTCGGTTTAGCAATGTGAGGCAAGCCCCATCCCAATTTTTCCCGCAAAATGTGGAAAAACTCAAAAGATTGCACCCGAATAAAGCGGGCTGGGTACGGAGATCGCTCGACTTGCACCCAATCTTCGGGCAGAACATAACATCCGCCGTTACCGTCTACCACCATTACCAGGCGGGTGGGACTCGCCGGCAAAATCTTGACCGGCTCAGTGTTGGAAAACACCAAAGCCCGCGAAGCCATTGAATGCGGGCAAATAGGCAGCAACTGCAATACCGGCACTCCGGGAATGATGACAGGCCCACCGGCAGAAAGGGCGTAAGCTGTCGATCCCGTGGGAGTCGAGATAATTACCCCATCTGCGGCAATGTCAATAGAGGCGTGCTGCCCGATCGCCACTTCAAAATGACACATACAAGTCAGCGGTTCCCGGTGCAGCACCATTTCATTGAGACAAAGGGCTTCCCAGAGGCAGTCGTTTTCTCGAAACAGTCGCACCGCCAGCATCGATCTTTCTTCTATTTCGTATTCTCCGGCGATTACCTTTTCCAAAGCTTGCGGCAGCAAGTTCAGGTAAGTTTCTGTTAAAAAGCCCATGTGACCGGTATTGACAGTCAGCAGCGGCACTCCAATCGGAGCGACTTGGCGAAATGCCGACAGCACCGTACCGTCGCCGCCCAAAACCACTGCAAACTCCATGTCGCTGTCAAAACCGGGGGGGACGAGTTGTTCTATCTGAGTGTGGCACAGGGGGCGATCGGGGCTAGAATAGCCCAGAATTCCTCCCGAACCAGAAACCGAGCAAACCTCCCAGCCGCGGGCAGTCAGCTTGTCTTCCAACTCTGCGGCGATGCGACAAGCCACAGGTTTAACGTCGTTGTATATAATCCCAGCTTTCGGCACTTTAAAATGTAAAGGGCATTTTTTGTTTACTCCGTTTTTTAGTTTTAAGCTGCTCGTACTCTATTTCCTTGAGCTTCTTCATAATCAGATTAAAGTATTCTTCCAGATAAGACTCCAAAGTAGTAGTTTCTTTGGGATCGAGTCCGAAAACACTGTAAACGTCATCCATCGGAGCTTTCAAGGGTTTTCCGGCGGCCAAAACTTCTGAAAAAGCCAATCTGTCAGCTACGTTCCAACTCCACTGAAAGAACTTAGCAAATTGACGAGTAGCCTTCAACAAGGCGTCTGGGGTGCGCGTAATTTTGGCTTGCTTCCCTGACAGCCGTTCGCACAACCGCACGATTTCGTCAGCATCCCAAGCGCGATTTCCCACCACCGGAAAGCTTTTTTTCTCGGTTTCGGGAACGGAAAGGGCGCGGACGGCAAATTTAGCAACGTCCTGAGTGTTCATGTAGGCAAGGGCGGATGGCTTGTTGGGCAGCCAGACTGCCTGATTGTCCAAAATCGGCATTGCATACAGGCTCAGCAGTCCTTGCAAAAAGCCGCAAGGTCTCAAGATTGTGTAGTCTAGACCGGATTCTGCTAAGAACAATTCGGTACAGCGCTTGATTTCCAACAAGGGGACTTGGGGATATTTCTCCGCGTCGAGAAAGGAAAAGAATATGTAACGCTTGATGCCTGCTGCTGCTGCTGCTTGGATCAGCGATACTTTTCCGTCCCAGTCTACTCTTTTGATGCTGACAGAATCGGCTGCACTGGCTGTTGCTGCATCGATGATAGCAGTGACGCCTTCTAGGGCCGGAGGCAGACTGTCTGGCTGGCAAAGGTTCCCCGGTACGAGTTCAGCGCCCCATTCTTTCAAAAATGCAGCTTTTCTGTAACTTCTGACTAAACAGCGCACCTGGTAGCCCTCGTCTAGGGCGCGGCGGGCTATCTGGCGGCCGAGAGTGCCGGTGGCACCTAAAATCAATAAAGTCATCTAGGGATTAATTATGAATCTTAAACTTTCTATAAGATGGTATCAGGTTTTTGTTAAGTTTGTTATAAAAACTTAACAAAAACCTGAAATTTTCTCATTTTAGGCTTGAGATATTCGGCACAAGGCTGACTTTCGGCAGCAAGTAGACTCTAGAAGGCAGAAGGTAGAAGGCTTCTGAAGGATTGGTTGAAAAAAACTTATTCTTCGCCGCCTTGCAATTTGAGCAGGAGAAAGCCTCCACCTATACCCACGAAAATTAGGGAAAAGGACAAAAAGGCTGCATTGAAAATTTCAGGATTCATAATTTTAGATGTCCAATTGGGCGATCGCATTCAATAAAGATAATATAATTTGGGGCAACCAGGTACATGAATGCTAAAATTTCAGTGCCGAAATTCCTGTATTTTGTTGGAGAAAACTGCCTTGAGTCTCGATCGGGAATCAAAACTAGCTGTAACTCTGGGAGATCCGGCGGGAATTGGCCCGGAAGTGATTCTCAAGGCCTTGGCAGATCCCGCTGCTGCTTGGAGGGTAACGGTTATAGGCTCTAGGAGAGTTTTGCAGCAAACTTACGATAAGTTGCGATCGAGCAATCCCGCAGCACAAGCGGCAAATCCCCACATATTAAATATTATTGATATCGAACCAGACAGCAAGTGGGGCGAAATTGTCCCCGGTGTCGGGAGTGCAGCTAGCGGGGCGGCTAGCTTTGCTTACATGGAAAGTGCGATCGCCCGTACCATCGCCGGCGAATTCTCCGCGATCGTCACAGGCCCGATTTCCAAAACTTGCTGGCAGGCGGCCGGTTACAATTATCCCGGACAAACAGAACTCCTCGCAGAAAGGGCAAAATCGCAGCGGTTCGGAATGCTGTTTGCCGCCACATCTCCACACAGTGGCTGGACGCTCGTAACTTTACTCGCTACCACACATATTTCCCTGCGTCAAGTCCCCGATGCTTTGACTCCAGAATTACTGAGTGAAAAACTAGAATTACTGATAGACTGTTTGCGGGAAGATTTTGGGCTAGAAAGACCAAAAATTGCGATTTCTGGCTTAAATCCTCACAGCGGCGAAAATGGCAAACTGGGAAATGAAGAGCAAGACTGGATGATACCTTGGTTGGAAACGCAGCGCGATCGCTTTCCTCAAGTGCAGTTAGACGGGCCAGTCCCCCCCGATACCCTGTGGGTAAAACCGGCTAAAGTTTGGTACGGTTTAGCCACAGAAGCTCACGACGGTTACTTGGCAATGTACCACGACCAGGGGTTGATTCCAGTAAAATTGATGGCTTTCGATAAAGCAGTCAACACTACAATTGGCTTGCCTTTTGTCCGCACATCTCCGGATCACGGCACAGCTTTTGATATTGTAGGTCAAGGGCTTGCAGATGCCTCCAGCATGAAGGCAGCATTGCAGTTGGCGGCCCAGTTGGCTAGTCGCAGAGCAGCAGTTAAAATAGGGCGATAGCTTTAGTACGCCTGACGCTTGGAACAATTGTGTCATTCCTATTGATTTTCGCTGGGGTGAGGCGGCAAGCAAGCTGGTAATTTCCTTCGGCAGATTAAAATCAACTATTGGTAGCGCAGTATGGCAGAATCTAATGATAATTCAGGCAAAATATATCAGTCAGAAAAAGAGGTTTCTGATGCAACTCTGGCAAGTTCTAAAGCTGGAGAGCAACTTCAGGAATTGCTAACCATACTAACTGAATTTCAGTTATTAAAGAAATCAAAAAAAGAACCAAGCGAGCTGAAGTTACCGCTTTCGGAAAAGTCCGTGCAGCGGTTGGAGGATGAGGAAAATCGGCGCAAACAATTGTCTTTTCGGATCGAATCACCGAGTATTGTACCGGAAGTATTGACTAACGAGGAAGAGATCCCATCTCAAAGACGAGAAAACAATAATCAGGAACCCGATTTATCTATAGCGGGGAAAGTAGCTAAAAAAAATCGGCACTCGGAAGAAGAATTAGAACAAGCAGTAGAGCAGTTTAAACAGTTGCAACAACTGCTGTTTGAAAGGGATTTACCGGAATTTTACAGTAATGTTTTGAGCGTGGAACAAAGGTTAGAAAATTTTGAGAAGTTGATGTCTGAGCCCGAAGAGTTGATGATTTTACTGAAACCGTTAATTCCTGAATTAGTGAGAGATGAATTAGATGGGTTGAAGTTGGAATTAAAAAAGGCGATCGCACTCGCGAGCAATAATAAAATTAATCCGATCGAGTTGGAGGCCAAATTAGCAGATTGGGAAAATCAAATTGCTAACTTGAACCAGCAGCCACTGCCGAATACAGAACACTTAATCCAACGGCTGATGCCAGTAGTGGGCGATCTGCTCAACCGTAAGGTAGAGGAGTCTAAGTTAGAGGTAGCTTCGGCGATCGCACCGAGAGTCAATCAAGTAATTCACAATCAAAACGGACTTGAAGAACAGGTAGTAAGAATTGAAGATAGAGTAGCAAATATTCAGCAGCGTTACCAGCAGCAACCGGAAGATTTAATCAAGCAGCTAGTACCAGTAGTTAGCGATTTACTGAACCGCAAAATTAGTGAATTAAAATTAGAGGTTGTAGAAGCTGTTGCCCCCTCAGTACAGGTAAGAATAGCTTGGGTAGAAATAGAAGAAAAAGTATTGAGCATCATCGAACGCCGACTGGCTACGCAACAGTCGCCAACTCAGAAGCCACAAGAGATAATGGCGATGCTAATGCCGGCAATAACTGATTTGCTGAATCAGAAAATCGAGGAATCAAAATTACAAGTAGCAGCGACGATCCAACCTTTGATAGAATCAGCAATTCTTCAAAGAGAAGTTCAAGGCAAATTGAGCGACGTAGAAAGTAGACTAAATAATCTTCAACGACAGCAAAAAACTCAGCCGGAAGATATAATGGCAAGGTTAATGCCGTTAATGATTGAGTCGCTGAACCGGAAAATTGAGGAGACAAAGTTAGAGGTGAGAGAGGCGATCGCACCTGGTGTCAACACGGCTATTCAAAACAGCGGTATTGCAGCACAAATATTAAATAATGAAACTAAGATTGTCGAAGTTCAGCAGCAAGTTTTAGCCGAGATAGAAGGGTTGATGGCAAGAATAATGCCAGTGATTGTAGAAATGCTGTCCCGAAGCATCGGGGAAGCAAAGCTAGAGATAGAATCTGCGATCGCCCCGGCTGTCGATGCCATCATTCAGAATAAAAAGATCGATCAAAGACTTGGGAAGATCGAACAACAGATTGTGGCGATCGAACACCGGATTTATGAATCGACAGACTTGTTTACCGATTTACTGAAACCTTTGATTGACGAGCTGATGGTTAGCCATCACGCCCAACTACAAAAGTCGGTCATCGAATCTATTTTACCATTGTTAGATGAAGTTGTAAGTTATAATTACAGACTCAACGATAAAGTAGGGGAACTCGATCGCAAAATTACTGATGCGGAATGGGGAGGCGATCGGGAAGAATTAATCGCCCGAATTAAAATCATGTTTCCCGAAATGATGATCCAAACAATTAATGAGTCGAGAAAATCATTTGTCGAAACCATAAGTCCGATAATTGATGAAATAATTAATACCAAAACCAGAGAAAATAGACAATCGATGGGAGTAGCCATATCGCCGGCTCTGACTGTGGGAATCAGCCACAGAATGAGTGAATCGCCCGATGAAATTGCAATGGCGATCGCGCCGGAAATGGCCGCCGCTATCAAACAGCAAATTCATCTCAAGCGAGAAGCAATGTCGGATGCACTTTATCCGATCGTGGGCAGCACGATTTTAAAATACATCGCCGAGATGATGGGGGAGATTAATGAAAAACTCGAATCAGCTTTAAGTCCAGAGGGAATTAGTCGCAAAATCAAAGCCAAATTACAGGGCATTTCTGAAGCAGAATTGCTGATGAAAGAAACAACACCACTGAGTGTTAAAGCTGTTTTTTTAATTCAAACACAATCGGGATTAGTAATTTCAGCAGTGCAGCATTCTGAACGCGAACAGCTAGAATCAGACATGGTAGCAGGGATGCTGACTGCTATTCGATCTTTTGTCAACGATTGCATATCTCAGTCGGGAAATATTGCAGAAATTGATGCTATAGAATACGGCACATCTAAGATAGTATTGGAAGTAGCTGGTTCGTGTTATCTAGCAGTAGTGATGCAAGGAGAAACCCGCCAGTGGTTTAAGTATAAAATGCGATCGATATTCAACAATATTGTTCAAGAATACGGAGATAAACTTCAGTCATTTAACGGCGATCCAGCAACTGTGCCACCCGAAGTAAACTCGAAATTGCAAAAATTAATCGATACAGAGGTAAAAGTTAAATCTCGTAAACGTCCAATTTTACCCACGATCGGTTTGGCAGCGTTAGGTTTAATTGGCGTACCTTGGGGAATTCATCAATACCGCAGCGGAGTTGAAGCGAGCTTAGAAGCAGATACGAATTTAGCATTACAATCTGCTCCAGAGTTATCGGTTTATCGTATCGCGGCAGATGTTAAAGATAAATTATTGCAGATTTCGGGACGAGTGCCGAATCAAAAGCTGCGCTCGAAAGCGGAAAAAATAGCTCAGCAAGCGGCTCCAAAATTAAGAATTGACAATAAAATTATAGCCGTTGAAGTACCTCCCGATCCGGTTTTAGTAGAAGCCGATGTCAAGCGGACTGCTGCTCTTTTGAATAAAGTAGAAAGTATTAATATCTCAGCTCGCTATGCAGAGGGAAAAGTCGCCGTTGCAGGCAGTGTGAGCCAAGTGCCAGATGCTCAGAAAATAACTCAAGCTTTTGAGAAAATTCCGGGGGTGAAGTCTGTAACAAATACAGTGATAATAGGAACTCCACCGCCACCAAAGATAATAATGCCAGTTCGCGTGTATTTCGGTGCAGGTTCGGCCAGTTTGCAGGCGAAAGATGTAGCAGAAAAGCTTAGCAAAGTCAAGGAATATATGGAGAAAAATCGCACGAAGAATTTAAGGATAGTGGGCTACAGCGATTTTAAAAGCAGTCCGACCGAAAATCAAAAGTTGGCACTGGAAAGGGCGACAAATGTGAAAAATATTTTGGTTAGACAAGGGATAAATGGCAACAGAATACAAGTTGCTTCTACTAAGGGTCGTCCCGAAGGTGTGGAGGCCAATCAACCGCTGTGGCTGAGCAGATTGGTAGTATTTGAGGTGATAAATTAGAAATAGGGAATGGGGAATTGGGCATGGGGCATCGGGCAAACAGGGCATCGGGCGTCGGGCATCGGGCATTGTTAATGGGGAATTTTCCCTAATGACTAATGACTAATGACTGTTGACTAATGACTGTTGACTAATGACTCCTGACTACTGATATCATGTCCGATCGATTAACCATAATATCCCGGTCGGGGCGGGTTTTTGATATGGTCAATTATTGGCAGGTATTGTTGGTGAACCCGCCCCTACCTGATTTCGGGTAATCGACAGGATATGACTAATGACTACTGACTACTGACTACTGACTACTGACTAATGACTAATGACTAATGACTAATGACTTCTTCCTCTTAAATTAATCGAACTCGCCCGGAGGTAAAGGCTTGTATTCGATCGCCAGCCAAGCATATTAGCAAGCGGCCGCTGCCGTCAATGCCGGCGGCTTCTCCGCAGATGGTTTCTGAGGAAAGTTCGATCGCCACGGGGCAGCCAATCAACGCATCGCGGCGGCGCAATTCCGGCAAAAGTAGCGCTAAACCGGACTTGGAGACTGGCTTGTCTGTGGTAGAAAACATATCGGCTAGTTCGAGTAAATAGTGTCGCAGTCGATCGACCAAACACAGTTCATCTGGTACTGTACTAGCAATAGAATGCAAGCTTACCGCCTTGCCGAGATCCCTTTCATCCAATCCCGCAGCCGCGAAATCTACGCAGCGGTTGAGTCCAATTCCCACAACGGCGCGAGTTTTGCCCAAAGCATTGCCCGAAGTGGCTTCGCAGAGAATTCCGGCTAATTTGTGGCGATCGATCCAGACATCGTTTGGCCATTTCAGGCGCAGCATATCGCGACAGTCGGGAACCAAATCTTCGATCGCGTAAATCACCGCTAAACCCGCTGCTAAACTGAGTCCGGGCAACAGATTGGGGTTGAGGTTTTCGAGTACAAAACTAACAGTCACGACACCGCTTGGGGCGTGCCAGGTGCGCCCGTGTTGGCCGCGCCCGCTGGTTTGTCGCTTCGTAAATACTGCATCTCCGTGGTGGAGTTGGGCCGCGCGGGCGATCGCCCAACTGTTGGTACTGGGACAGGTATCCAAGGAGTGTAGCCAGTGATGCAGGTTTGGGCGATCGGGTTCTGGCAATGCGGGCACGGGAGTTAAGGGCAATTCAGACAACGTTGGATTTGTAGTATTTGATATTTAAAAGCTGATTATCGCATTTTCCAGAAGTGCCACCTCGCGCGACGGCGAGAATTCAGAGACATTGGAGTGTAGTACAGTGTCAGCATCAGATTTACCTTACGCCACAACATCAGTTTAGCCGCAAAATCTCTTAATTTATAAGGGTTTTGGGGGACGCAGAGGGTTGGCTGGAGCGATCGACACCCCTTTAAAAAACCCAATTTAAAAAAAAGTTGTATTACCCCCTTGACAGTCTTGTAATACGCAATGTAGTATAAATGTATGGCGAAGGGGAAAGAGCTTCAAAGCCTTACCCCCACGAGCAAGATGAACCTTGAAAACAGAATAGGAAGTTAATCGTGTCACATAATTGTGGACATCGGCGGTGTAGACTCCGGCAACAATAGCCCGATCGGGTTGTAGTACGCGGAATCAACCGCCACCCCGTCCCAACTTGAGTAATTCAAGGACAGAAAATTGTTCATTTTCGCGGGGGTATAGCTCAACCGGTCAGAGCAGTCGCCTGTCGAGCGAAAGGTTGCGAGTTCAAGTCTCGTTACTCCCGTAAGTCGATTTTAGATTTTAGATTTTAGATTTTAGATTTACTCCACAGGAGAAGAATCTCGGAATTGGAACTTTGGTCTAAAATCCACACCTCCTGTCGGAAAGCAAGTATCCGTTTTTCGGCGGTGGTCAAAGTCCCGTAGGCAAAAGTCAAGCCGTCTCCCCCTCTGGCGTGAAGATTGCGAGTGCAAACCTCGTCGGGACTCCCAGGTTAGGTGGCTGAGTGGCTCAAAGCGTCGGTCTGCAAAACCGATTTTCGCGGGTTCAAATCCCGCCCTAACCTCTGTTCCCAATCAGAAATTAAAAATTAGAAATTAAAAGATTAAACTAACAGTCTTTTAATTGAAATTTTTAACTTTGAAAAGGAACGAAGCGAAAGTGACATTGCAGCGTAGCTTAATAGTAAAGCGCCAAGTTCATACCTTGGTCAAGGCGGGTTCAAATCCCGTCGCTGCCACCAAAAGCAGGGATGGTGTAACTGGCAACACTCTGGTCTCCAAAACCAGAATTCTGAGTTCAAATCTCAGTTCCTGTGCCAATTTATAGTGCTGTAGGCAAATGGTTTAAGCCGCTTGGTTTTCACCCAAGTGATTGCGGGTTCAACTCCCGTCAGCACTTCTCGTGGGTCGTTGGCAGAATGGTTTTGCAGCCGCCTTTTAAGCGGATGGATCGAGGTTCAATTCCTCGACGACCTACCAAAATTTCTATCTTGGGTCGGCCCTCCTATTGGTGTGGGTAGCTGTCTGTAAAACAGTAGCTTAAAGCGTTGCTGGTTCAATTCCAGCCCGACCCATTTGTAGCTGCATTTAATATGCAGTTGCAATCTTGAGAACGTGGTGTAGCCGGATAACATCTCAGTTAATAAAACTGAAGATTGAGGGTTCAAATCCCTCCGTTCTCGCTCGCTGAGGAGAGGTGGCCGAGTGGCTTAAGGCGCTTTCCTGCTAAGAAAGAGCGGTTTAACAGCCGTCGAGGGTTCAAATCCCTCCTTCTCCGTTTTCCCCCGATAGCTCAGTTGGTAGAGCGCTTGTGTGAAGAACAAGAGGTCGTCAGTTCGATACTGACTTGGGGGATTGCGTTGCCTTATAGCTCAATGGTAGAGCAAGCGGTTGTTAACCGCTAGGTTGTAGGTTCGAGTCCTACTGGGGCAGCCATTTTTTAAATTGCCGGGTAGACAAATTGGTAAAGTCGCCTATCTCTGAAATAGGAGTTTATGTAGGTTCAAAGCCTACCCCGGTACCCAATTATTGGGAAGTCGCCTAATCGGTATGGCACCGCTCTTTGAAAGCGGCAAAATGCAGGTTCGATCCCTGCCTTCCCAGTTCTGCTATTACCCAAGCAGATAAATTACACTCCTGTAGCCCAATTGGCAGAGGCCGCAATTTCAAAAATTGTGTTGTGTGAGTTCAAATCTCACTAGGAGTACCAAATTTTTAACTAAGTTTCTACTTGCTCCTGTGGCGGAATTGGCAGACGCGGCAGACTTAAAATCTGTTTTATTTTGAGTGTGAGTTCGAGTCTCACGAGGAGCATGAACGGGATGTAATTCAGCGGCCAGAAGCCATGCTTTGGGAGCATGGAGTCGTTGGTTCAAATCCAACCATCCCGACTTTATCCCTGTGATGTAATTGGAAAACATCACTCGCTCAAAACGAGTGTTTTTTGCAGGTTCGAGGCCTGTCAGGGGTATGAGGTTTTATTCAATCTCAAATCTAAAATCTAAAATCTAAAATCTAAAATCGGTTTTGCCCCTGTAGCCCAATCGGTAGAGGCGCTAGATTTAGGATCTAGTTAGTGCTGGTTCGATGCCAGTCAGGGGTATTTGGTGACATCGCGGGTGAAGTAGCCTGGGTAGGCTTGGAGGTCTCTTGACACTCCCCTGACTGAAGTCGAGGGGATTCTTAATTCAGCGACTGACCTTCAAATGTTCTGTCCTTGCGGCAATATTTAAACCTTTCAACCGTGGGGATACCACCAATTGAAGAGCCTAACTCAGAAACACCTCAGGGGGTCTATCTCCAAAAGCGTACTAGGATACTTACCTAGAGTTCGGGTATGCCCTACCCTACCTAACAATCTGAGCGTGAAAAAGTTTATTTGCTGGAATTGAAACCTACGTTTTCGGTTCCGGCTGTTTAGAGTGTTCTCGCCGCACTTTGTCCCCCGGTTTATGCCTAAAAGTGTGTCTCATGTCCCGTTTCACGATGGCAAAGGAGTTTAACCTTGACTATTTCAATATACCATGTTGTCCGGCCTTGTCCGGGTTTTTAAGAAAGTTTTTTGAATTGAAAAGATTAGAGTTTGGATTCAGGCTGAGACTAAGACAGTAGGCAGGATAACTCCTGTAAATTCCTTTCATCCCCGGACTGAAGTCACGGTTTTCAGGATATTTCTTATAAGCCTCTTAATAGCAGGTTCAACTCCTGCCCCCGCCACCAAAAATGCAGGTGTGATGTAATTAACAACATGAGGGTTTCATACAGCCTTTTTGCGAGTTCAAATCTCGCCGTATGCTTGGCGTGCTGGTGTAGCTCAATTAGGCAGAGCAACTGATTTGTAATCAGTCGGTTGTAGGTTCAATTCCTATCACCAGCCCCACAATTGCGGATATGGTGTAACGGTAGCATTCGAGTCTTCCAAACTCTAGGCACGAGTTCGAGCCTCGTTATCCGCTTGGGTAAACAAAAAGTTTGTTAAATCTCACATCTTGCACCATTCTCAAGAACAGGCAAGATGCCTGTTCCACAAAGAGTAGATTTTCTTGTGGAACGGGCATCTTGCCTGTTCAAAAGGCTTATTGACAAGGGTGCAACATCTCAGTTAAATCCAAAATCTCAAATCTAAAATCGGTTTGCGGGTGTGATGTAAAGGCTAGCATCTGAGTATGCCATTCTCAGCGCATGGGTTCGAGTCCCATCATCCGCTTTTGTAGTCCTGAGCTTGGATGGTAGAGCGTTTGCCTTACAAGCAGACGCGGGGTAATCTCCTGTCAGGACTACCAATTTATGGGAGTGTAGCTCAATGGATAGAGCGCCGCGCTTCGGACGCGGATGTTGTGGGTTCAAGTCCTGCCACTCTCGTTGTTTTTGCTTTAATTTAAGGAGGTTGATTCCATTGAATGGATAATTTTTTATATTAAGAGCGATCCTCTTCGAGGGCTTCGCTAACGCCCTTTGCGTGTCCCAATCTTTGGAGCCTACATACTTTAGTACGAGAGGAAAGGTAACGCTGTCAAAATCAGCGGGCGTTTGAGAACGAGGAGTGCATTGAACCCGGCAGGTTGGCTTGAAGGTAGCCATCCTTTAAAGAGTGTGTAGTAACTCATCGGCGGAGTCCCTCTAGTAACTGAGAAAACGCAATGCTCTGATAACTTGCACGTCAAAATGCGTGAAGCGCAGCTATCCCGTAGGGAATCGCACATTAACAAAAAATACGGGAGTGTAACTCAACTGGATAGAGTGTCGAGCTTCTACCTCGAATGTTGTGGGTTCAAGTCCTACCGCTCCTGCTGTCTGGGGTTCGTAGCTTAATTGGTAAAGCATCTAACTGGCTGTTAGAAAGATATCGGTTCAAATCCGATCGCAATCCACCACACCAATTTTAGATTTTAGATTTTAGATTTTAGATTTACTCCACAGGTGAATCTTTTACGCGGGGTCATAGCTCAATTGGTAGAGCGCTTGCTTTGCACGCAAGAGGCCAGGAGTTCGATTCTCCTTGACTCCACTTTCGGTGTCTGAAGTCGAAGCGATCGAGACGTTGGTTATTTCAACTAACGACGTACTCATTATCGCGCTATATTGTTTAGTAAAGACTGAAAACACTACAAATGCCTAAAAAATCTAAGTACACCAAGGAGCTTTTAGAGCCAATCGTCAGGGAAAGCATTACGCTTACTGAGGTGCTTAAAAAATTGGGTTTGGGAAAAACAGGAGGGAATCGCAGGAATATTAGTTCGCATCTTAAAAACTTAGGAATTTCTACTCAACATTTTGTTGGGGCTTCTTGGGCTAAGGGAGAAACTGCTAGTAGTAATCCTGCAATTTGGCAGAATCGAACTAAGAATACATATCCTGATGAGGAGGTATTTGTAGAGTGTTCAACTTATAATGGTGGCCCCAAGTTGACTAAAAGATTAATTCAAAAAGGTTGGGATTATAAATGTAATGAATGCGGGATTGACCAGTGGAGAGATAAGCCCTTAGCTTTGCACTTAGATCACATCAATGGAGTTCACGATGACAATCGATTAGAAAATCTCAGGTTCTTATGTCCAAATTGCCATCAACAAACAGAAAATTGGGGTAACAAAAATCCCAGAGTAAAGCAGGCAATCGACAACCAAGTATTAGAGACACATATTGCTTCAGAAAATGGGAGGATAAATGATTGTGCCAATGGGAAAAAAGAAATAAAAGTAAGAATGAAGAAATGTGGATCTCCAAGAATTAACTCCAGAAAAGTTGAGCGTCCTTCTAAAGAGGATTTGCAAAAGCTAGTCTGGGAAAAACCAACTACTCATATAGCTATAGATTTTGGTGTGAGTGACAAAGCAGTGGAGAAATGGTGTAAAGCTTATGACATTGAGAAACCTACTAGGGGTTACTGGGCAAAACAGAGTCGAAATCATACAGGTATGCAATGCCAAAAGGAAAGCAGCTAATTTGCAATTACCGAAATTGTAGTTCGACTCCTATCGATATCCAATGAGAGTTAAGTAAACTGGTAGATTAACTTCAGACTCAATCATAGCATGATTAATAAGGAAGATGCCGCTAAATGGTTGGCAACCAGTCTTGAAAACTGGGGTACAGGTAACTGTAAGGGTTCGATTCCTTCATCTTCCTTTTAACCACCGGAAGTCGAAAAGCGAGACACCGTGCTGATAACGCGGGGATAGGAGGGGCAGTACCTCCTCGGTGGATTTCTTATGATTTTATATATAAATTATCGAGTATGAGGGCTAATTATTTTCACGAGATTTACTATTATACAGCGAGCCAAATTATGGGGAGGTCGCCTAAATGGAATGGCACCGTAAAAACTTTGGAAAAGCGGCTCCCAAAAGGACGATCGGGTTTGTTGAGTAGGGTAAAAAGTTGCTTCGCGACGTTCCCTGAAAACGCAAACTGGCAGCGGGTTGCGGAGGCACTGAAAGGAATTAACAGTCCGAGATGGGGGCAGTTCTCATCTGCTTGCGGGCAGTAAGGAAGCGCGTTTCCTGAAAGTTGCTGTCGATCGATGCGGGTTCGAGTCCCGTCCTCTCCATTCAAGGTTCAAGTCCAAATCGAAGAGTTTCAACCCGTGCCCTAACAGTTAAAGCATACATACTCGGCTGTTAACCGACTAAAACCAATGCTTTACGCACTTGCACGGGTTGAACCTCAGAACCTCAGTTGTTCTTGAGGTCTAAATCGCGATCGTAGCTGCCGATTGGCCGCAGTCTGGTCATCAACTGCTTCAGCAAGAAGCCGTTGCTGTTCCAAGCGGTATAAGGAGTAGCCCCTTGTCCCTTCAGGCACAAGGTTTGTCGGGCTTTGTTGTGGCAGATATTTGCCAGCAGGCTAACGACTGACACTAAGCCGAGTTCATCGACAAGGGCTTCGAGTTCATCTTGAGTCACAAGTACACCTCCAGGGTTGACTATTCCTGAAATATACCATACAGTACCTTTCAAGGGTACTCAGAGGATACTAATAGTTACTTATCCTCAGTTTCGTCCACGAGGTTGTATTCCTTGACGGCCGCCATGACTAGCAGAGTGGACATAGGAACTCCTGTCTGCTGGGAGATTTTTCTCAGTTTTTCGTGCAAACGCTTGGGAACTGTGACTTTAATCACAGCAGTCTCTTCTTTGTCAGCCATTTCAAGCAGTCATGTTTAGTTGACACCAGCTTATCCTCTTTCGGAGTACCGATCGCACCTTGCTGCGATCGTCTGTAGGGATGCGGGCGCAGCGCGATAAAATGGCTGCTGCTGCGAAACTGTGCGCTAACAAATAAAAAGGTCGATCGCAAATCTCTAACCAAGGGAGCGATTGGATCTATTGGTTACATTCAGAAGCACCCAGTAACCACACAACTTAATAAAAAAGGTGAAATATGCGAAAATTAAAATATTGTGTTATACTATTCTAGATGCGGGAGTATAGCTCAGTTGGTTAGAGCAGGTGACTCTTAATCTCAAGGTCGAAGGTTCAAGTCCTTCTACTCCCATCCCCAATAACCTACTATTCACAAGGCTTTGAGACTTTAAACTGTCTCTAGTATGTCCCTTTTCGCCCATTTTGCGCTCACGATAGCAGCCAAGGGCGGTAGCGGTGGGATTACAGTGAGTGTTTGCGTTGTCGGATTTTTAATGTCAATCGACCCGCCCGATCGATAAAAGTGCGATCGCCCAAGCTATTTTTAAACTGAATAACAACAGGAAATGGTGATTAGCTATGATGGCAAATCTCTCGGCGCGCTGCTATGCGGGCGATCGCGATTTAGATGCGATCGCCCATTTAATCAATACTTGCGAAGAAGTCGATCGGCTCGATGAAGGCACTTCCATCTCGGAACTACAACAAGAATTTAACGCGCCGTCCCTAGACAAAGCCCGCGATATCCGCCTTTGGGAAGATGCGGAGGGAAAATTAATCGGTTTTGCTCAGTTGTCGGTTTCTGAGCCTGGGGAAGTAATTGACGGTTGGCTGTGGTTTCGCGTCCACCCCGACGCGCGCGGAGGCGATGTGGAAGCAGCCGCGATCGCCTGGGGTGAAGTGCGGATGCGCGAGGTGTCTGCAATGCGGGGCGGGCGCGTGAAGCTGCGAACCTACGCGCGCGCTGAGGATTGCGATCGCATTTCTGTGCTGACAAGTAATGGTTTCAAGGTCGATCGCTATTTTTGCCGAATGGCGCGATCGCTCTCTGAACCGATCCCCGAACCGCACTTCCCCGAAGGTTTCGCGCTGCGTCAGTTCCCCGGCGAACAGGATGCCCCAGCTTGGGTAGAAATGTTCAACCAGTCGTTTATCGATCACTGGAATCATCACGATTTAACGGTGGATAAATATAAGCACGAGTTAGCTAAAGCCGATTACAGAAATGATTTAGACTTGATTGCTGTTGCTGATGACGGCACATTTGTCAGTTTTTGTTACTGCGAGATTTGTGTGGAAGAGTGCGATCGTACCGGGCGCAATGAAGGCTGGATTGCTTGTCTCGGCACTCGGCGCGGCTTCCGCAAAATGGGATTGGGACGAGCGATGTTGCTGGCTGGTTTGCATCGGCTGAAAGCTGCCGGTGTCGCTACTGCTATTCTCGGCGTCGATGCTGAAAATTCATCAGGTGCGATGAGACTTTACGAATCAGTCGGCTTTCACAATATTCGCGACAGCATTTCCTATGTTAAGGATGTTTAATTGATAGGGACTTACTCACATCTTGCACCATTCTCAAGAACAGGCAAGATGCCTGTTCCACAAGAAAATTCACTCTTTGTGGAACAGGCATCTTGCCTGTTCATAAAAAGCTTATTGAGAATGGTGCAACATCTCAGGACTTACGCACTCCGACCCAAGAAACCCGGTTTTTTACCGGATATGCGGGTAGCAACGAAATATTTTCCTGAAAAAACCAGGTTTCTCGCCACTGGTGTAAGTTTTATCTAAAAAAACTTTTGCTACCCCCTTGACATTTCTGTAGTATGTATGTAGTATATAAATATGGAAAGCGCAGGACAAGCAAAAACCTGTATTTTTCGTGCAAATTCTGAACCTTGACAACTAAATATTGCTCAAAATTTCAACCAACATCAATTTGAAAGTCTTGTAACATAGACTCGATGGTCATGTTGTTACTTTATACGAGACTGTTCGGTTACAAACTGACTCGGCGCGAGTCAGATATTGTACGAAATCAGTCTAATTGCCACGAATTTGATGCGGATTCAGAACAGACAAGTTCAGCCAGATTTCAATCAACCAAAAAGGCTGAGGAAATCCGCAAAATTAAACAAGCTTATCATTTAGAAGGGCGCTTCTTTCAGTAAAGATTATCAGATTTCGTGAATCTTTACCGATACTGGCAATTTGCCCGCGTCTCACAAAAAGCCAAATTCAAGAGCAGATAAGCTACTAATCCAAAATCCAAAATTGCTCTAGGAGGTATCGGTAATGGTTCACATTCGTTTTGAAGGACGTTCCTACGATCTGGCAGAAAACCAACTGGGTATCGCGGCAGGAATGAGCGACAAGGCTATTAAGGAACGTCTGGCAAATCATTTTGATGTCAAGGGATCTCGCTTCGAGTCTTACGTTCTCGATCGCCGTCCCAGCGGTGATTTAATTGTCCGCCCAGAAGCTGTTTACGGCTAGAAATTCACTTAAAGCACGTATCAGGCAGCGCACCCCAACTAAAGAAGCTTACAAACTGGATACGTTCGACTTAAAATCGAATTGTAGGTTCAATTCCTACTTGCCGCGAGGCTAAAGCTTCTCTGACTTGTGCGCGGCCTTTTATAGCTGAATTTTTTATATCTATCCGGCGCTTAAAAGTTCCACTTCGCGCCCCAACAAAGGAAGCCTACATACTAGCTCTTGATTGGGCATTTCTCTGAAAATAGAAGTCGTAGGTGCTACTCCTGCGTATGAACAACGGCTTTCTTAACTTGCGCGAAGTGACTTTTTATGCGCTATAACCTTTTGTTGTTAATTCAGGATAATAATTAAATAATCCTGTTTGTATTGAAGACTTCCGTCCTCAAGAATAAATTGGGTATTAGCCATGAGAAAAAGACTGGCAATTTACCGATCGCCCAAGGAGATAGACAGTCTGATTCATGCTTTCCAAGAAGGCAACCTGTCGCGAAGTCAATGGACGCACGAAGCACATTTAACTGTTGCTCTGTGGTATCTGTGTTATGACTCGGAGCAAGAAGCGATAAATGCGATTCGCAATGGCATTAAACGTTACAACTCGGCTCAAGGAATTGAAACCACAAAAAACAGCGGGTATCACGAAACGCTAACCCTGTTTTGGGTGCGAACTATTCGCCGATATCTCGCCGATGAAAGTCAAAATCGCTCGATCGTACATCTGGCTAACGGTTTGATTGCAAAATATGCCGATTCCCTACGGGATAGCTCCGCTTCACGCACTTTACCATTTCGCTACTACACGCGCGATCGGCTGATGTCTTGGGAAGCTCGGATTAATTGGGTTGAACCAGATTTGAAGTCACTCGACTCCGAAATAGTCCGCCAGGGATTGAAATCCCTGTCTAATAGCTAAAGTCCTCTGAAGAGGACTAAAGATATTTGTTTTTGTTGGTTTTTAATCACAGAAAATACATTTTTAAACACGCATTTCAGTCCTCTTAAGAGGACTTAAGCTTTGAGCCAGGGATTTCAATCCCTGGCGGACTAAGGCGCAAGGTGCAAAATATTAGGTGACACCGATGAATATGAATACAGCAGAGCGCGATTTGCGTTTGGAAATGCTCAACAGTCTGCTCACAACTCCGCACCGTCAATTAGAAAAAGTAGCAGAAATTCACAAGTTAATTATCGAATTAGACCCGATTTTTTACGGTCATTTAGCAGTGTGGTATCAACGTCACGGCGACGTGCGCGATCACAAGGAAGTTTTTGCCGGAAATTTGCTGACTTCGGCGCTGACGGAACACCGAGATGCCGGTTTTATGATGCTGCAAGAGTTCCCTCCCTACGAGGTTTCGCGGATTGTGGACTTTATGAAGCAGCATCAAAATAAGGTGCCTCGGAGTGCGCGCACTGCTGTCACTCGCTATCTGAAATCGCGGGAAAAGAATCCGCAGTTTTTCGATCGCGCCGCCATCCGCAACCGCAAGGCGATGAAGCATTTGTACGCAACGCTGCACGTCAAGCCGAGCGATCGCGCTAATGCTATTCTGTTTAAAGACAATCCGCCGGAAGACTCTCTGGCATTCGTTTTGAAGCAGTTAGCAAAGGCGGCGACACCTGCGGAACAGGCGAATTTGATTGTTGAGTACAAGATTCCGTATACGATCGCAGTTGGTGCGATCGGACAGCTAACGCCAACAATTTTGGCCGCGCTGATTAACTCGATGTCGCCGCAGGAAGTCATCAACAATTTGAAATCGATTCAGTCGCGCGGCGCGATGGATCACCCGGAAGTCAAGCAGTTGATTGACTCGAAGCTGGATGAAGCGGCAAAGTGCGATCGGGTTTCTGCTTACAAAGCGAGTGTTGCGGGCGCGGGCGCGAACTTCGACACAGCAACGGCGGCGAAGCTGGAAGCGGTGACAAACGAACAGGTGAAGAAGCGCGGCAAGATTGCGAAAGCAACCGGTTTGTTGATTGACAAGTCGGGTTCAATGGAAAGTGCGATCGAAGTTGGCAAGCGTCTTGCTGCTTTGATTTCCGGCATTTCCGAGGCTGCACTGTTCGTTTATGCCTTTGACACGATGCCGTATCCAGTGCAAGCAAACGGCAGCGAATTGACAGACTGGGAACACGCTTTCAAGCACATTCGCGCTGGCGGCGGCACAAGTTGCGGTTGCGCGGTGGAAGCAATGCGGATTAAAAAGCAGGTTGTCGAGCAATTCATTATCGTAACAGATGAAGGCGAAAACGCTGCACCTTATTTTGCAGATGCTTATCAGAATTACTGTCGCAGTTTGGGGGTAATTCCTGATGTTGTGATTGTGCGAGTTGGTTCTTGGTGCGAATATGTCCAGAAGCAATTGAAGAACAAACAAGTATCGGTAGAAACCTTTACGTTTGCGGGCGATTATTACTCCTTACCGAATTTAGTGCCGATGTTGAGTCGTCCTTCGCGGCTGGAATTGTTGATGGAAATTCTGGACACGTCGCTGCCAGTGAGGGATGACAAGTGATATAATTGGGCATGGCTCGTGAGTTAAGCTCGCGGGCAATGCTCATTTTATGGGATAGCTACTGTGCCATACCTCAAAGCAAAACATCTATCAACCCAAGGTAAAAGGTTTAATGAGAGGGTAAAAACTGCTAATCGCAAGTTAATTTATAGTGGTGGTGAAATCAAATTTCAATCCGAGATGGATTTGGAAGATTATATAGATGAGAAATTTGATGAAATATTTCCCTCGCTAATTAAAATCAAAAGGCAGCATACTGTAAAAATGCAGCGATGCGATTTATTGTGCTGTACCAAATCCGAAAATCAGCCGATAATTATTGAGTTGAAAAATGAAGAAGATAGAGGATTAGTTTCGCAGCTAACTCGGTATCGTAAAGCTATTATCACCAATAAATGCTTTGAGGATAAAATTGACTATTCATTGCCAGTGAAAATGATAGCTATCGCACCGAGTTTTCACGCTGATAATTACACAGACAAAGAAGCTTCAAAATTTGAAGAAGATTTTTCTTTTTGGGAATTTGCTGTACAAAATCATCATAATTCAGGTCAATTTAAACTATTAAGTCAAATTTATGAGATTTCTTACCCTGTATTTGGGTTGCCAGAAATCTCTCCTAATTTAGATCGTAGCAGTTTACCTGCTTTTACTCGCAATTTTGTAGGTAGGCTCCCACCAGACTATGATACAGATTTTCTGAAGTTGCGAACTTTGCTTTTGTCTCAGCCAAAAGTAAAAGAAATGGTTAGTACCACTTACAGAAAAATATTGTATGGAACTGGGGATGGAGTGAATCACAAAAAAGTGGCAGAAATAACTCACACTACTAACGGAATCTTTTTATTTCTTTGGTTGCCAACCGCCGTTAATAAAAATATCAAAACACCGATAACTAGATTTGGATTTGTTTTGAAAAAAGTAGGCAACCCTTTTTCTCCCAATTCTTCTATAGAATGGGTTGTTTGTACCAAAGATACTATCAACTTAAAAGAGCAACCTCAACCTAATACATTTTCAGGAATGACTAGGCATGGAATGTTAAAATGGTGTAAACCTAATATGTACTTGACGCAAGCTGCACTAGGTTATAATCATAATACTTTTTTCTTACTTTTGTATCTCCTTAAAGGAATTACTCCACCTATTGATAGCACTACTAGGGAATGGTGGGAAATTTACCAAAAGGAGACAGACTTTAATTTAGGATGGTTTATAGATTTAGCTATCCAAACCTGGAATTATCGCGTCAAGTAGAACTTTTATATACGGAGACATTCAGCAGCAAACGAAAAACAGCCCGCAATCCTTCAGGTGTTAGCATTGTAAATTATTCTCTAGTTTGAGCGATAATTTCTTGTAATTCTGGATTAGCGATGGAGGAGACTAACTGGGAATCCGCACCCGCCAAAGCATCGCGCAACTTTTCCGAAGTCAGTGCGGGATATTTTTCTAACACCTGCTGTTGAGTCCATCCCGCAGCAAAGAGCCCTAGCAAAAATTCTACAGACAATCGAGTTTCTGGCGCTGCTGGTTGACTTGTTGAAGCTTTCGGGTTTGGATGAATGAGCTTTCGCCAGTCCATTGTTTTACTTAAACGATTTGGGAAGATTCCGCCGATTATACTGCATTTGGACACAGTAGAAACACGGATATCGTTGACTGACTTTGTAACAGTGCCACCGCAGGTCATACCATTTTAGATTTTAGATTTTAGATTTTAGATTGGGAAGCACTGATAAATTAAGGGTTTGAAGCTTGGGTAGAGTCGCATTTTTTGGGAACTGGTGTCATTTCGCGATTTTGCGATTAAATTGTTATTACGATCGCAGTACAGCACTTTCTTATAGACTAGAGTAATGGGGTAGCGACGGGGCGAGATCCCTTTTTGCTTCAGTCCGTTTCAATACCAAACCGCGCTCGCACTAAATCTCAACCCACTGTCTCAACGAACTGTGCAACCCACTGTGCAACCCACTGTGCAACCCACTGTGCAACCCACTGTGCAATCCACAATACAACTACTTTAACTTCTTAAAACTATGGGAAAAAAGTCGAAAGCCAAAAAATCCCAGGTCAAAAAATCCAGTTTGCTCTGCCAGCGACTCCAAGAAGCTCTCGATCGAGGCAGTAAAGTTTGGATTAAAACAAATAATAGCAGTTTCGGCGGCATCCCGATTAATTTGTTCGGGGAGTTTGCGGAACTTTTGGTGATAGTTCCCCCTAACGAACAGGCGGAACATATCGATGCTTACGGACAAGTTACGTGGCTGATTCGACTCTCTGATATTATTGCACTTGCTTACCCTACGGAATACTGGTCTAAAGATAGATTAGAAAGTTTGCTGCCACCTGATGCAGTTACTTCCGAAGTAGGAGATTCACTGTAAGGTGCACATGGTGCACTCTACTTTTAGACGAATGGTAAGTGTAAGGTGCGCCGAAGAGCACTTTACACTTACCATTTTATAAGCTGTTTTACCAGCGAAAATATAAACAGCTCCGACCGATTTTTATCAGTTTAATTACTCGTTGCAAGCTGAAAGCTTCACTTGACAACGGCCACCCTCTAGTTCGCTGCAAGCGGCGAGAGCTTGAGCTTGTGCTGCTTCTTCATCGTCACCCCAGCCCGCACCTGCTCCTCCTTTGCCTAATGCGATCGCTCCGCAATTATTGCGATTAGAAGTCAGCGCTTCGCAGTCGTTAGCACCTCCGCTTTTTTCATTGCAGGCGGCTACTGCTGCGTTTAGTGCTTCTTCCTCTGTAGCATGATCCCAACTAATACCCGTGGCGTCAGAAGTCGGAGAATAAGCAGTAGCTCCATAGGTGTTCTGAGCATTAGCTGCTGGAGTATATCCCAACATAGGAAGTGTCAAAACGGTCACTAAAGCTAACTTGGAAAAAAGGTTTTCTAGCATATTTACTTGATTATTTACCAGGTCCAAATTGGATAGCTCCTCTATTTTATCGGTGAATATTTATTATGTCAATATTTAGAGGAAATTTTATAATCGCTTAATTTAAAATCGGATTAGATACAACTAAGTAATATAGCGGAGGTCAATCCAGTGCGAGATATCCACAAAATTTTAAGCCAACTCGCAGCCCTAGAAGCGGAGTTACTCGATACCCAATTTCTGGCTCCCTGCGTGCGCGGGGGAAGCCTGCGGACAAGAATTAGCTCAATGGTTTATACTTTTCAACCGCAGCCGCGCAAGTTTGAAGGATGGGCTATTTTTAAGCCTATTAATGAGAAAATAGCTGCGGTAATTGAGGAGCCGAGTTTGGCGCAAGTGAGCGAGTATTTGCAACTCCTCCTCCCCGTTCGCTTGCACTTGGCTTGCGTGCTGCAAGGGCAAACTTGGCTGGCTTATCCTGTTAACGAATCTGATGCTAAACAGCGCACGGGTGTTGCGAAACCCGTACCAGTGCATTTAGTAACAGAAGGTTCGCAGTTTGAACCGATTGTTGCGCGGTGGGACGGTCATTGTTTGTGGTTTGAAGAGATTGACAGGCGCGCCGATCCGCTGCCATCTGAGAAGTTGAAAGCAGCTTTAAAAAAGTTGATTTTGCCTCAAGAAGTTCGCTTTAAAGGGATGACGCCGGAAATGCGAACTGTTTACGAATTGGTATCCCGAAATATTAAAGATTTCGATCCGAAAGTGCGGGCAGAAAAGCGCTTGCAGCGGGCGCTAAAAATGGGCGGCGGTGAATTGCGGGATTTTTTCGATCGCGAAAATTATTGGCTGGTTGAATGGACTAGCGGAACGGGAGAACACCACACTTCTGCGATCGCCAAAAATGACTTGACAGTTATGAGTGCTGGCATTTGTCTCAGCGGATTGGACAAAGACTTCGACTTGCAATCATTAGTTGGAGTAGTTGAAGATAGATAGGAAATAATGACTACTGACTACTGACTACTGACTACTGACTACTGACCATGAGTATATTTTTTCACGAACAACTTTACAGAAGTGCGGCAGTGATGTCGCAGATCGAAAATTTCCCGGTAACGGTGTGCGGGGCGGGCGCTTTGGGTGCGAATATTACAGAAAGTCTGGCGCGATCGGGCTTTTGTCAGTTAAAAGTCATCGATCGCGATCGCATCGAGGAACGCAACCTTTCCACTCAACCCTATTATCGATCGGACATCGGCGCATTCAAAGCCAAAATTCTCGCCAACAACCTCTACCGCGCTTTGGGAGTCAGCATTGACGCGCACTCAAAAGAATTGACACCCGCAAATGCCGATCGGCTGCTTGCCAAGGGCGCCACAGTCATCGATACTTTTGATAACAGTGTCGGGCGGCAAGCAGTCAAGGATTACTGTGCCAGTGTCTCCCTTCCCTGCGTGCACGTCGGATTAGCTGCCGATTACTCCGAAATAATTTGGAACCAACACTATCGGGTTCCTTCAGCGGCGAATGATGACGTTTGCGATTACCCGCTGGCGCGAAACTTGGTAATGCTGACGGTTGCAGTTGCCTGCGAAGTAATTGTTACCTTTGCTGCTACCAAAGAGCAACAAAATTTAACTTGCACGATCGGAGATTTTGCAGTAAAGCCACTTATATTGTAGAATGTCGGTTGACTGTTGCCAGAAACCCGGTTAATCAAGATTGGATGCCCCCATCCTATAAACCCGGTTTCTCACCCTCAAACAATCGTCCAACTTGCAAAAAACGCTTGAAAAATTAACAGGGAAAGTATGGCCGGAACACAGACTTTTTATTATTTACTAGCAATTCTCGCTCTATTAGTTTTGACGGGCACAAGTAGAGCCAACTATGCAGCGGGCTCCGCAGTTTGCTACACTGATGATTGCCATCAACCAGCAGTGAAACACCATAAAAGGATTTTAAAATGCGGCTCGAAAGGACACGATGTGAAGAAACTGCAAAAGTTGTTGAACGCGCGGGGCTTGTCGCGACACCCGATCGTAATTGATGGCGTTTTCGGCCCGACAACCGAAGATGCAGTGAAAAGATTTCAGCGACAAGCGGATATTCCTGTAGACGGAGTTGTGGGAGGCAAAACTTGGGACAGACTGTTTGCTAGTTTGTAACTTTAAGCACCGGACAACAAAGGTTCCTAAGTCATCTTTGCTAATCATTAATCGCTGCGGTTTGTAGTTGGACAGATAGCGCATTTTGTGCAACTACAGACACAGAAGCTTTAATCAACAATCAATCGCATACTAGATTGCTAATGAATGAAGTTTTAGATTTTTGGTTTGGTCGATCGCACTCTCCTGAGTTTGGCAAAGTTCAAAAGAAGTGGTTTGAAAAAGATGCGGATTTTGATGCCCAAGTGCGATCGGGCTTTCTGCCCAAATACGAACTAGCCGCCTCCGGTAAACTCGACTCATGGCAAGATTCCCCCGACAACTGCCTAGCATTAATTATACTGCTCGATCAATTTCCGCGCAATATGTTTCGCGGAACACCTCAAGCATTCGCCACAGACAGCAAAGCCTTAGCCACCGCCGAATACGCTGTTAATAATAAATTCGATCGCGAATTGCTGAATGTACAAAAATGGTTTGTTTATCTGCCTTTTCAACACAGCGAAAACTTAGAAAACCAGCAAAAATCTGTCGAACTCTTTCGCCAACTCAGCGGCGAACCTGACAGCGATTCAGTCATTGAATACGCGATGCAGCATTTGGAAATAATCCAGCGTTTTGGGAGATTTCCCCACCGCAATCAAATTCTCGGACGCGAAACAACTCCCGAAGAAGCCGAGTTTCTCAAACAACCCGGTTCGGGATTTTAAAGCGCGATCGCAAAATTTTTAGGTTATTTGCTGTACAGACTGAAAAATACTATAGTTAAGAGGAATACCCACTATTTTTACAGCAAAAAGCACGGATTACAATTGATATAAAAAATAGCGATTTTCGGCTAACATTTAAAATTTTAAATCAAATCGGCTACTAAAATTATCAATATGTGTTTCAAACACCAAGAATATATAGATAAGCTTTCAACTCAATGCCCGCCACAGGACTATCAACCTAAAGAAATGCTGGCTTTTAGATTTGTATTTGAACCCAATGATGAACGATCTATTAATAACTTTAAACCAGTGCTGATAATAACTCCGCAGCGCAACCTAAAACCAGAAACTGAAGCAACCAGATGTCAAGGTTATGCGCTATCATTATTTGATACCAGGGAAAATGCCGAAAAACGTTATTTAAAACTAACAAAAAAAAGAAAAAAACTGCGCGATTCTCTGGGGACTCACATAGCAGCAGGATCGATCGACAAGACAGATGGAGTTGTCTCCAAAATAGATGATAACGGTCACTTGAGCCTACATGAATTTGCTACTGCTGATTTAGCAGCAAAATTTGTAATAACATCTTGTTTATTGTAAGGTACAAAAAAATGGAACAATTAATAGGATTTAAACTAAGTAAATTTCCTCTAACTCTCAGGAGCATAGTCAATTTAGAGTATTTCGACGGCCCGCTACTATCGCTTTTTGAGAATGAATACGGCGATAGCTATCTTTATTCTTGGTGCGATGTAGATAATTTGTACAATCGCTGGTTGGTTTTCAGAGTTGCACAACTAACTCTCAAGCTTTACATAGAGGGACAAGTTTCATTGCACGAGTTAATTGTAAATCCTGTTGACGGATTTCTATATTCATTAGATATAGACAATGATTTACAGGTGAAAAACACTTATTTAATTCTCCCGGAAAATTTACCGACAATCTACTTGCCCGAAACAGATTCCTATTACGAACTGTCTGATTTAAATCGCGAAACGGCGGAAGAAGATAGGTTATTAATTTTTCAAAAAATTTCTGGCGAATCTCAACTTAGCAAGGTTTGAAGCTGACTAAAAAACCAGAGCCCCGACTTCTTGAAAAAGTCGGTATCTAATATATCGCCCAATCGTCAGCGGCGATACTGCACCCGATAAATCCGGTTGTTCGCTTCCTCGGTAAATAGCAAACTTCCGTCAGGTAAAACCAGCAAACCAACCGGCCTCCCCCAAGTTTTAGGGCCCGACGGATCTGTCAGAAAACCAGTCAGAAAATCCTCATAATAACCTTGAGGGCGTCCGTTCGCCGCATTAAAAGGTACAAACACGATTTTATAACCAGTTCCAGCGTTGCGATTCCAACTGCCGCGAAACGCCACAAATGCGCCGTTGAGAAATCTTTTGGGAAACGTTTTGCCGTCGTAAAACTGAAGCCCCAAAGCCGCCGAGTGCGCCTGAAACAGCACGTCTGGCATTAATGTTTTAGCCGCTAAATCAGGTCGATCGCTATTGCCATTTCTGGAGTGGCGCGGGTCGAGCAAATTCGGCTTAAAATAAGTGTAAGGCCAGCCGTAAAACTCGCCTTGACGAATTCTTGTCAAGTAATCCGGCACCAAATCATCTCCCAAACCGTCGCGTTCGTTGACTGTGGTGTAGAGTTGATTGGTTTTTGGGTGAAAATCCAATCCCACCGGATTTCGCAACCCTGAAGCAAAAATTTGCTGGTTCTTGCCGTCCAAATTCATGACTTGAACAGACGCCCTCGGCAGCGGTTCGACATCGGCATTAGACTGCGATCCAACTGAGACGAAAAGCTTGCTATTGTCGGGGGAAACGACAACATTTCGCGTCCAGTGTTGGTTGTAGCCGCCGCCCGGTAAATCGGCAATTTTTTGACCAGTACCTGTTAATTGTTCCTGCCCTTTTGTGTAGGGAAATCGGCGGACTTCAGCGGTATTTCCGAGGAAAAAATAGCGATCGGCAAAAGCCATGCCAAAGGGAATATTTAACCCGTTTTGGGCACTTGCAAAAGTTTTGCGAACCTCAGCAACCCCGTCGCCGTTGGCATCTCGCAACAGGGTAATCCGATTCTGCCGGGTTTCTGTTACCAAAACATCGCCTGTCGGCGTCAAAGCCAGCCATCGGGGAGCGTCTAAATTGTCAGCAAAAACGTTAACGACAAAGCCAGGAGGCACTCGCAGCAATGGCGATGCGGGAATCGGTATTACTTGAGGAGGTTTTGAGGCGCTTTCGCTGGCTCCTGGCTGCGGCAAAGCAGTTGCAACAATACGGATTGGCTGCGGCGAAAGCGGTTTGGTCGGTACAATTTGATTTGTCCCAACATTTCCCAGCGGTGCACGGGAGGGAATTTGCGACACGGGGCCGCTGTCGCCAACTGCAGGGGCGATCGCATCTGTAGCTCGATCGCACGCAATCATCGGCAACAGCAGAATTAGCAGCAAGAAACGCAGGTAATACATAGCAGCGATTTCTCCACAATTGCTGGACAATTCTATTATTCTAACTGCTATTAAACAGCTAAGCCACCGCCGGCGCGGTGGCTTCATTCCATTTACTGATACCAGTTGTACAAAACAATGCAACTGTAGGCCGGTGCTCCAAACTTTGAGCTCGATCGGTCAATCGATTTTAGATTTTAGATTTTAGATTTTAGATTTTAGAATTGAAGAACGCGACCCCACGAATGAATCCGGGGGCCCCGGATCAAATTGCTCGATTGTCATTGCCAATTCCCAATCGAAAATCGAAAATCGAAAATCTCAAATGGTATAACCTAGCTCTACCAAAGTCCTCTCACAGGAGCCGGACGGGGAGCCGGAGCCGGAATTGGACGGGGAGCCGGACGGGGAGCCGGAGCCGGAGCCGGACGAGGAGCCGGACGCGGTGGCGGTTCTGGAGCCGGACGCGGTGCCGGTGCTGGGGTTGCGGGACGAGCAACCGTTGTGGCTACCACCTTATAATCGGGGATCACGGCGATATTTTGTATCTGAGAGCCGGCGACGGTGGCTCTGACTTTCATTCCCGGTACTAGGCCAATAATTCTCAGGACGCATCTTTGAACCCTGAGAGTCCTGTACGGCGCGCTTTCTTCGCGAATAGTTACTACATCGCCGACAATACTTTTGACAAAACCGACAATGGTTGTAGTGTTTGCTGTTGTGGTGGTCTGCGTTTGGGCTATTTGAGTTGCAGGGTTAGCCATCGCAGGATTTACTGAGACCGCCGAAATTAGCACCGACAGTGTTGCACCTGTCAATAATTTGATGTTCTGAAGACGCATTGAAACCTCACATTAACTGCTATTCAGGGTTGGGTTTGCTTCCGCTGCACGAAAGTCCCAACTTCTATACCTAATCCAGTTTAATCCCCAGAGTAGGAAATTTATGACAATCTCAAAAAAAGATTATCGAACAAGTATTGAAAGACTAAATTTTACATCATAAGTTCCCGATTTACAACAAGTTCAGCGGTTTGCATCTCTAGAGTGTTGCCGTGATATATTGAGTTTATTCGATCGACCGTTGCAGTTTTTTTCCGCAGACCTAACTGTTGCTGGGAGGAACTCTACCTAAAGACAGATTGTGCTTGCCGGAGACAGCAGCGCCATAGTTTGAATACTCGATCGCCCGCTGGCCATTCCTAAAAAATCAAATTAGTCGGAGGGAAAATTTAATCATTTTCTTGCAAGATTTACGCAGAAACCGGGTTTTTTAACGACATTCTATTGCGGAACTCCACTGAGCAGCTTCTAAAAACCTTGTGGTTTTGGTATTATTGCCTAAGCTTTGTGTTGAGTTACAAGTTATCAGTGGTGGAATTTCAACTAAAAACTGTGCAGCGCAGTTGCCGTCAAAAAGCCCTCTCAAAATTTTTCCGATCGGGTGCGGTTGGCGGATAATTAGATAGGAACTTTGTAGGAACTGCTGGTTAGGAGTTTAGCGAACAAAAAAATGGTGAACAGCAAATTTTTATTTAATAAGCTAATTGTGCTTAGCTTGAGTGCAGCCGCGCTGTCGATCGGCATACAGCAGCAGGCGACTGCCGAAGTTGTGGCTAATTCAAGTAATAGTGCGATCGCAGCGCAGCGGCCCACATCCGAGACACAATTGCCGAATCTCGGAGCCCCAGAACTGCCGCCCTTGGGAGAACCATTTCGTTATATTCCCCAGGAACCAAATCCTGCGGTAAATCCTATTGAGGAAGTGCGTTTAGTGCTGAAATTGCGAGAACGCCGGGTCTATGTTTACCGACAAAATAAGGTGCAAACCAGTTTCCCGGTTGCTGTGGGAAAAGGCGGCTGGGAAACTCCTACAGGCAATTTTAAAGTGATGCAAATGATCAAAGATCCAGTTTGGCAAAATCCTTGGACAGGAGAACTTATTCCTGCGGGGCCAGACAATCCATTAGGGAGTAGGTGGATGGGGTTTTGGACGGATGGCAAGAATGTGATTGGTTTTCATGGTACTCCGAATCCAGAGTCGATCGGGGGGGCGGCTTCTCACGGTTGCGTCAGAATGTTTGATAAAGACGCACAGGCTTTATTTGAGAAAGTCGCAGTTGGAACGCCGGTGATAGTTGAGCCTTAATTATTTGGAGATTGGGGTGCATCAAAACACATGAACAGGCAAGATGCCTGTTCCACAAAGACTTAAATTTGGTTGTGGGCTGGGCATCCTGCCCGCTCATGAAAGATTAATTGATAAGGCAGCTATTGGGTGAGTTAAAACTTACATTTTGCACCTCTCTCAGCAACAGGCTTTTCGGCCTGTTCCACAACAAAGAGTTATATCATGTCCGGTCGATTCCCTCCGCTTCGCTTCGCCCGAAATCAGGTAGGGGCGGGTTCACCAACAATATCTGCCAATAATTGACAATCTCAAAAACCCGCCCGTCCGGGATATTATGGTTAATCGATCGGACATAATATTAAATAGATTGCTGATATTTTTCCAGCAACTCCGGGATGTAATCGTAGCCATCAACACCGATCGCCGGAATGATATTCGCTCGACTTTTCGCCAAAGATTGTTTAAAAGATTCCGCCCCCATTTGACCCCGCAAAATAGTCAACAAACCAGCAGATTGACGCCACTCCATCGCACCAATTTGCTCCAAAGTATACATCCCCAAACTGCCCGCAAATATCGCTTTTTCTAGTGAGTTGATTCTGTAATAAGCTTGAGCCAAGTAAGCCAAATTCAGACCTTGCAAATATAAATCCCCTGAGAATTGAGCCGCTTGCCAACCTTTGAGCAAATATTCGATCGCACCTTCAGCATTTTCTAGGGCGATTTTAGCAATACCGAGACTGCTGGAACAAAAAGCTTGACTTTGCCTGTCTCCCAATTTTTCCGATAGCAACAAACCTTGTTCCAAATAACCGATCGCACTCTCATAAACCTCCGGTTCCACCTCCTCCAACTGCCGCGCTTGAAACACTTCACTGTAACCCAAATTAGCTAGAGCATTTGCCTCGCCTTGCCTTTCTCCCGCTTGTCGTGCCATAATTAAAGCCCGCTGGCTGTAATTAATCGCTTCCTGATAATTTTTTTGAGCAACATAGTTGCGGCTGATGTGATTGAGATTGGCAACTTCGCAAGCTTTGTCTCCTTCGGTACGGGCAATTTCCAGCGCTTGCTTGTGCAGCAAGAGCGATCGCTCGTAAGCCCCAGCCGCCTGCATCGAATAACCCAAAAGCGTCAGAATCCGAGCTTTCGCTTGAGTGCCTTCAACTCGGCGCAGCGGTTCGTCTAAATAATCCAAAGTATGCCGCAGAGCTTTACCATCAAATGAAGCAAAAATCCCGCCGTAAAGCGGAAAGTATTCTCGCTGAGAAAAAGCACGCAAAATTTGCAAAGTTACTTGAAAACAAGCATTTGCCAACTGTTCCCCACTCTTGGTAGAATTATTAAACCCACTAGCTAGCTGACTCCAAATTACCGCAAAAGTAATGTAAGTAGAAATTGAAGCTTTTGTTGACACTTTGGAATCGTAAACTTGCTTGTCAAACCATGTCGCCAACGCCCGCTGCAAGCACTGCAAAATAATCGCCACTTCCACCAATATGCCTAAATCTAAATTCGATTGCTGGGCTGCGAATTGAACTACAGATTCACCGAGCGCAATAGTCTTCAAAAGAGCCTGGGGAAAGGGACTGTTAACTTTTTTGGCCCAAAAAGCCCAAGGCCCATTTTCTTCGGGACTACCGGCAAATCCTAGCTGCTGCGGCTGATAAATCCAGCCCACAAGTTCCGGTTCCAAACGCTGCCAAGATTCTAAACCTTTAGCGATGCCGGCGGTTATTTGCTGCAAATCTTGTTCGGTTTCGGGATTGGCAGTTTGCAGCATTTGTTGGTGCAGAGATTTGGCTAATTGCTGCAATTGAGCCAGAGTCAGCGGATGTTCTTTATTCGGATCGATTACTTGCAATAATGCCAGGAGGCGGGCGTTAGATTCGGCACTAACGATTTGTTGGATTGAGGATGCAATTGCGCGATCGACGCGGTTATCTTTCTGCCAGCGTTCCCATTCTCCTTGGATGGTTTTGAGCGCTCGGAGGCTGCGATTTGCCTTTGCTTGTTTGATTTCGTCTTTTTCATTTCTGAGTTGATTTTCGGCGGCATCAAGGCGTTCGCCGAAACAGCGTTCAAAGATTTCGCCAGTACCGGTACTAATGTCTTGCACCAGCATTTGATAAACTTGTTCTTTGGAGCGAATTTGACCTTTGAGGGTGATTTCGACAATTTTGTCGATTAGGCCTAAGTAGCGATCGCGCAATGAGGTAGAGTCTGGCATAATTTATTTTTAGTTAATAAGTTTTTATCGACAGCGCTTGCAGCTTGCACCATTTCATGCTGCTACTTAATTTTACAGCTCATCTGGATTAATGCCCATTGCTCTGAGGCGATCGGCTAAACGATTTGCTCGCTGACTTTCTAATTCCGCTCGCTGACTTTCTAATTCCGCTCGCTGCCTTTCAAATTCCTCTGGAGTCAGAACCCAATCGCCGCTAGCATCGTACCAGCGCAGCCACAACCTCGAACAACCTTGATAACAACCTTCCCACAAACCTATACCTAATTCTAATTCCGGTATCCAGAAGCGCGACTCGGTTAAAACTTGTTCCCGGTAAAGATTGCCAATCAAGCGAAATACTCTCAGTTGATTGTTGTACCGACTAAAAACAAAGTAGTAAGGAATCTGCAAAATCTGTTCGTAAACTCGCCACTTAGTAGGGGGTTTATTTCGTGCTTCTTCTGTAATTCCTAAATCCTCATCTTCCGTTCCCGGTGACAGCAGTTCTACTACTACCAGAGGACTGACATTTTCTTGCCACATCACGTAGCTGAGGCGCAATTCGTCACCTCGATAAAATCTCGGAGCCCCCAAGACGACAAACCAATCAGGTCTTTTGTACCAATTGAGATGGTTAGAATCGTAGTAGAGATTGAGGTCTGTCGCTATAAATATTTGTTCTGGCGGATGGTTGGCGGGGCGGCAGGTTAGGCGCAGCAGTTCGGGTTGAAAGTCGTGGAATTCGTCAGGCAAACCGGGTTCCTCCGGGTCTTCACTGGGTAGATCGTACATCGTAGGGAGGACTTTTGTCTGGGAATGCTGCGAATCCGGTACGTACATCGTCATAAGATTACCCAGGCGAGACGGCTTGAGGAGATTGAGGCGGTACGGTAATTGTAATATTATAGCGCGATGTGATTTCTTGCGGCAGAAAGTCGGTATCTTTTGCACCGGGAATTTTATCGAGATAGCAATTTTTCACTGCTAACAGAAAGCCTGCGATCGCTTCTGATGAATTTTGGGAGTCGGCTACCTTCAAGAAATCTTGCCATTGACTCTCATCTTGGTCGTTAATATCTAGCGGTGTAATCGCTGAGTTTATCCTCTGTTCCGCTGCGGTTTATTTGGTTTAAATAGTGCAGCATTAACTCAAAAATATTAGCGGGTAAATTGCCGTCTGTTGTGCCTTTTTTCTTGGCAATGAGTGGGTTGCCAGAGAGTTGGGCTAGCTAAACGGTGATGTTTCTGTCGCCGGCTATTTCGGTTTTAAGGTTTCGTAGATTTTGATCGGCCGCAGTGGGTTGATGACAAAGGTTCCCAAGAGGACAAATATGTAAATTCCCCAGATGTAGGGATGTTTGGGAAGTGATTTGATGAAGGGGCGATTGCTTTGTTCAGCTTTGAGAGCATTGATGTATACACGGAGATTTGCGATCGTTGATTGTGAGAAATTAGCTTCAGGTTGTGCCAAAATTTTCAAGGCTGATTCTAAGTTTGACACAGCCTGATTTAACTCCGGCGAAGTTAGCGTTTTTGCTTTTTCTCGAAGGTGAAGAGCAATACTTAGCCAGACAGGGGCCGCAGGGCTACGCACATTTGCATCGGAGTCTTTCAGCAGCGGAACTAGCTGCGGCACAACAGTTTTAGCTTCTGCACCAATCATCCTCAAAGCAGAGGCTGCACTACCTACGCACATTTGGATTGGAGTCTTTCAGCAAGACAATTAGCTGCCGCAGTGCAGTTTAAGCTTTTGCACGGATTTTATTCAAAGCAGAGGCTGTACTACTACGCACATTTGGATTGGAGTCTTTCAGCAAGACAATTAGCTGCGGCAGTGCAGTTTTAGCTTCTGCACCGATACTTCCCAAAGCATTGGCTGCACTACTACGCACAGTTGCATCTGAGTCTTGAAGCAGGGAAATTAGCTGTGGCACAGCAGTTTTAACTTCTGCACGCATCCTTGCCAAAGCATAGTCTGCACGGCTACGCACGTTTGCATCGGAGTCTTTCTGCAACAGAATTAGCTGCGGCAGTGCAATTTTAGCTTCTGCACCGATACTTCCCAAAGCATTGGCTGCACTACTACGCACAGTGGCATCGGAGTCTTTCAGCAACAGAATTAGCTGCGGCACAGCAGTTTTAGCTTCTGCACCCATCCTGCCCAAAGCATAGTCTGCACGGCTACGCACAGTTGCATCGGAGTCTTTCAGCAACAGAATTAGCTGCGGCAGTGCAATTTTAGCTTCTGCACCAACCGGCACATCTGAGTCTTTCAAGGTTTTGACAAAGGCAGGAATAGCAGGAAGACCAATTTGTCTTAGAACCTCAGCAGCACTCTGGCCGACTGACAAATTCTGATCCTGCAAAGCTTCCATCCTATCAGGGATGGCGGGTTCACCTCTTTTTCGTAACAGCTTAATAGCTGCATCAAGTGCCGTTTCATTGTTAGTCTTTAACTTGTCGGTGAGGGAGGCAATCTGTTTGGGATTAGCTGTGGGTTCGTCCCCAATTCCAGCCGCAGCATTGCGAGTCAACAGCAAAGGCGATGTGAAAGATAGAAACGAGAGGGCAATTACGGCAGCTAATCTTTGTCGGCAGTGCTTAGTCATGGGCTAGAATCCTTGTGTTTGATGAGCCGTCTCAGCCATTTGAATAATTGTGTATACATTCTCATCAAACTGTTTCAGGACTCCGGGGCATCTAAATTTGTGCTTGTCCGTGGTGAAATCGATCGCCCTAAATACTGCTTAAAAAGGGGGACTTTAAGAACATTCCGGTTTTCCCCCTAAAAAACAATTCTTTACGTGTAACTCTTGCTTGGAATTTCAATATATGAATCCGGCTTTTCATTCTGTTGATGAATAGCAAAGAAACGGCGCTCAATTTCCTTTAGAACTGCTGCATCATAATAAATCATGCCACACTCAAGACAAATCTCTACTGGCGTGTTAGGAACTAGCAAGTATTTACCTTGATGACTGTAAAGGTAATTAATTTTACGTTCCTCAGAGCGGTTGCTACCGCAGGTATTGCATCGGATTTCTCGCATGGGTCTATCCTCTATCTCTAGGGTTAATAAAATTGGGGGGACTGGGAATATATACAGTTATAATTGCTACTCTTTCACCGCGCCAACCACAGACTATATGAATAGGAATCTCACCTGCATAACCTAATATTAGACAACTTTCACCTCGACCAGTGTTAGGATATTGCTCAAGGATCTCTCCGTTGAGTAAAGCTTCCTAAACCTGAGTAAAGGTTAACCCATCAGCCTGACGCTCGATATCTCCATGACCTGTGTAAACATAGAGATTTTGGCGAACTATTGCTTGAATTTCCTCTACTTTCATTTATACTTAAGTCTAAGGCCTAATTAGATAATCACTATTTTATCATATTTGATGATTTCCGAACCCCTTACCCTCTCAACCAGCAATCCTGTTTTAGCAGCCAAAGGATTAACCCGTCGCTTTGGCGGTTTAATTGCTGTAAACAACGTATCTTTTACAGTTGAAAAACACGAAATTTTTGGATTAATCGGCCCTAACGGCGCGGGCAAGACAACTCTATTTAATCTAATGACTGGACTGATACCTGCTTCTAGTGGCAACCTGATTTATCAAAATGAAAATATTTCCCAATTGAAGCCTTATCAAATTGCCAATAAAGGTATTGCCAGGACTTTTCAAAATATCCGGTTGTTTGGGGAACTTTCTGCTTTGGAAAATGTGGCGATCGCCCGACACATCCACAGTCGATCGGGCAATCCAGTTTTATCGGTGCTGGCGGGGATTTTCGGCTTGCCAGCATCTAACGCAATGGAACGCAAAACCCAGCGGAAAGCCTTAGAATTGTTGGATTTAGTCGGATTGGGCGATCGCGCGGGCGAACAAGCCAAAAACTTGCCCTACGGCGACCAGAGGCGCTTAGAAATTGCTCGCGCTTTAGCCCTAGAACCGCAAATACTCTTGTTAGATGAACCAGCAGCGGGGATGAATCCCAATGAAAAGCACAAATTAAGCGAATTTATCCGCGAAGTGCGCCAACAATTTAATTTAACTGTAATATTGATCGAGCATCATGTACCGCTAGTTATGGGATTGTGCGATCGCATTGCCGTCTTGCATTTCGGTCAGCTTATTGCTTTGGGCGAGCCTGCTATTGTCAGGAACGATCCTGCTGTGATTGAAGCTTATTTGGGAGATGAAAGTTAGATATAGCGAAATTAGATAAAACTAACACCTTGCACCATTATCACGCATTCTGTAGGGGCGGGTTTCACCAACAATAACTGCCTAAGACCAATAATTTCATAAACCCGCCCCCACCCAACGGTAAATCGGAATCTACCTCAAAGTCACACAAAATGCACGACACCCCGCCAGAAAAAACCCAAAACATCCTCTTAGAACTCAAGAATCTTTCTGTAAATTATGGTGGCATTCAAGCCATACAAAATATTAATCTCACGATTAATGCAGGCGAGGTTGTCAGTCTCATTGGTGCCAACGGTGCGGGCAAAAGTACCACCCTGAGAGCGATTTCTAAAATAGTTAATATACACCAAGGACAAATTATTTATAACGGGCGCGACATTAGTCGCCGCCAAGCTCACGAAGTTGTGAAATTGGGAATCGCCCACAGTCCAGAAGGGCGGCGGGTTTTGGCGCAGCAAACGGTGTTAACTAACTTAGAATTGGGGGCCTATATTCGATCGGACTCGGCGGCAGTAAAAGCCGATTTAGAGCGCCAATTTGAGATATTTCCCCGCCTAGCAGAAAGGCGCCGTCAGCTAGCAGGAACCCTCAGCGGCGGGGAACAGCAAATGCTGGCGATCGCCCGTGCTCTGATGTCGCGCCCGAAGCTGCTATTATTAGACGAACCCAGTTTAGGCTTAGCACCTGCGATCGTCAAAGAAATTTTTGCAATTATTCAAAACCTCCGCTCCACAGGCGTTACAATTCTTTTAGTCGAACAAAACGCCAGTTTAGCACTGCAAATTGCCGATCGGGGTTACGTGCTAGAAGCTGGTAACATTACTCTCACAGGTATTGGAGCAGATTTGCTAAACGACGAGCGAGTCAGGAGCGCATATTTAGGATGACTTGGTTAATTTTAGGACTCTTGACCGCTTTTTTTGAAGCCGTCAAAGACGTTTTTGGGAAACAAAACCTCAAAAAAAGTGACGAATATGTCGTCGCTTGGTCTCTCTCATTTTTTTCAGTCATCTTTTTGATTCCCTGGGTAGTTTATACAGGAATTCCGACATTAAACTCTCAATTTTGGCTCGCCCTATTAATCGGAGGTAGCATCAACGCTGTCACATCCCTCCTCTACATCAAAGCCATCAAAGTATCAGATTTATCCCTAACACTACCGCTGGTAGCTTTGACACCATTATTTATGTTGGTAACTTCACCGTTAATTGTCGGTGAATACCCCAAACTTTTTGATTATATTGGCATTTTACTAATCGTAGGAGGCTCTTATTTATTAAATATAAAAGAGAAATCTAAAGGATATTTAGCCCCATTCAAAGCACTCCTGGATGAACCAGGGCCAAAATTGATGTTAATCGTCGCATTGCTATGGAGTATTGCCTCAAATTTTGACAAAATAGGAGTTACAAATTCCTCCCCTATTTTTTGGTTATTCTCTTTGTTTGGTACAATCAGTGTCTTGCTACTGCCAGTTTTATTGCACAAAACCCCAAATCCAGGGCGAAAAATTCTCAAACAATTACCAATGCTAGCTGCTATGGGGTCTTTCAATGCTATTGGAGTGCTTTTTCAAATGCAAGCTTTGACATTAACTTTCGTAGTGCAAGTGATCGCGATTAAGCGTACTAGCGTGTTAATGGGTGTATTGTTCGGTCATTTAATTTTTAAGGAAAAAGATATTCAACAAAGATTATTAGGGGCCGGAATCATGATTTTGGGAGTTTTATTTATCAGTTTATAGGTTGAGATTTCCCGGACTTTGACCACGAATTTCTTGAGGGTATTCGCCACGTGATTTATCCGTGGAATCAATCCAAAATCGAAAATCGAAAATCACTTATTGCCCCCGCATTTATCTCGCGCAAGTAAATCTAAAATCTAAAATCTAAAATCTAAAATCGATTGACGCTCATTCTCCCCCCGAATTTAGGGGCGGTGCGACCCCTACTCCCCGTGCCCGCCCTCTCTCGGTTGGGCGGGGATGTCCGGGTTGAGAAACAAGCCCTAGCCTTTATTTATCTATAAGTCATGTTATACTCAAGGCGATCGCACTTTCTCTCACTATTTATTAAGATAAAAAAAATTAATGCACAAAATAGCAGCCACACCCGGAGGTTGGAACCCTCAAGCAGAAGGAGTAATTTTTATTCAGCAAACCCCAGCACCAATAGTATTTATTAGTGCTGCTGACACCGACATTCAAACACTCGCAGCCGCCGCATCCAAAATGCCGGCAAAATTCCCCAAAGTGCGGGCAGTAAACCTGCTTCAGTTGCAGCAACAACTAACAATTGATACTTATGCCGAGGAAGTTTTAGAACGCGCAGAGGTAATAATCTTAAGACTTTTAGGAGGGCGTTCTTATTGGTCTTACGGGTTAGAAATTCTGCGAGAAACGGTGCAAAAAACTAACGCCTCACTGATTGTAATGCCGGGAGAAGACAGTCCCGATCCCGATTTAATCAGCCATTCAAATGTATCGCTATCAGCAGTCAATAAACTGTGGCGTTACTTCACAGAAGGCGGAGTCCAAAACTTTGTTAACGCACTCAAATTTGCAGCCGATACTTGCCTGAAAACTGCTTACAATCCACCCCTACCTCAAACAGTTTCCCGCGTCGGAATTTATGATTGGGGCGGACAGGCGCGGGCGTGTTTTGCAACTTTACAACCAGATTCATATCCCCCTAAATCCCCCTTAACAAGGGGGACTTTGACAACTTCTTCCTCCCCCCTTGCTAAGGGGGGCTGGGGGGGATCTCCGGGTTTACCAACCGACGCTGCTCCCCCTAAATCCCCCTTAACAAGGGGGACTTTGACAACTTCTTCCTCCCCCCTTCTTAAGGGGGGCTGGGGGGGATCTCCGGGTTTATCACCAGATTCAGAGCCCCCTAAATCCCCCTTAACCAGGGAGACTTTGACAACTTCTTCCTCCCCCCTTCTTAAGGGGGGCTGGGGGGGATCTCCGGGTTTACCAACCGACGCTGATCCCCCTAAATCCCCCTTAACCAGGGAGACTTTGACAACTTCTTCCTCCCCCCTTCTTAAGGGGGGCTGGGGGGGATCTCCGGGTTGGGAAACACTCCCTAAAGGGCACGGGGAGGGCGGGCACGGGGGCACCGCCCCTACGGTTGGAATTTTATTTTATCGCGCTCATTACTTATCAGGAAACTTAGCACCAATTGATGCACTTTGTCAAGCTCTCTCAGAGCGAAACTTAGTACCGGTTCCCGTCTTTGTATCTTCTCTGCGGGAACCAGATTTGCAAATAGAATTGCTAGAGTATTTTCAACCAAAAGAATCAGAACCAATTCAATTATTGCTCAATACCACAAGTTTTGCAGTCTCCGGTTTCAGCAGTCAAGAACCGGAACAAAACAGCTTAAAATCCTTAGATGTTCCTGTATTGCAAGCAATATTCAGCGGTGGCGGTTTGGAACAGTGGGAAACGGAACTTCAGGGACTTTCGCCCCGGGATGTGGCGATGAATGTAGCATTGCCGGAAGTAGACGGAAAAATCATTACTAGGGCTGTTTCTTTTAAAGCCGTACAGACTTGGAACAGCGAATTAGAAACAGATGTAGTAGGCTATGTAGCAGCGGGCGATCGCATTTCATTTGTAGCAGATTTAACCGCGAATTGGGTGAAAATGAAACAAACCCCAGCCGCTAACAGACGCATCGCCATAATTCTAGCAAATTACCCCACTCGCAACGCCCGCTTAGCCAACGGCGTCGGCTTAGATACACCCGCTAGCTGTGTCGAAATCCTCAAAGCTATGCAGCAAGCTGGGTATCAAATTGAAAACATCCCCGCTAGCGGCAACGAGTTAATTGAACTCCTGACTTCGGGCGTGACAAATGACCCGGAAGGACGCGAATTGCGGCCTGTTCATCAATCTTTGGATTTGGCAGAATATGAAGAATATTTTGCTAGTTTGCCGCAGGAAGTGCAAGATGGGATTTGTAAAAGATGGGGGATTCCGGGAAGCTATGCACAAGACTTTATAAGTAACAATACGTCTTTTCCGATTCCGGGGATTCAGTTCGGTAATGTATTTGTAGGAATTCAACCATCGCGGGGATATGAAATTGACCCTAGTTTGAACTATCATGCACCCGACTTAGAACCAACTCACAATTATCTAGCTTACTATTACTGGCTGCGCGAAAAGTTGGGAATTGACGCTATAATTCATGCTGGAAAACACGGCAATTTAGAATGGCTTCCCGGTAAAAGTATAGCATTGTCTAACAAATGTTATCCAGAAGTAGCGTTAGGCGCGATGCCGAATTTTTATCCATTCATTGTCAACGATCCGGGGGAAGGTTCCCAAGCAAAAAGACGATCGCAAGCCGTGATTATCGACCACCTGACACCGCCGATGACTCGCGCCGAACTCTACGGGCCTTTGCAGCAGTTGGAAACCTTAATTGATGAGTATTGCGAAGCCCAAAGTTTAGATCCGTCCAGATTGCCCATGATTCGCGATCGCATTCTCGCCCTCACCAACAAAGAAAACTTAGATAAAGACTTAGGAATACAACTAAATAAATCGGAATTTACAGAATTTATTACCCGCACAGACGGCTATCTTTGCGAACTCAAAGAATCCCAAATTCGCGACGGATTGCACATTTTCGGGCAGTGTCCCGAAGGTAGACAGTTGAGAGATTTGATAATTGCGATCGCCCGCCATCCCACCAACGGGCGATCGGGCTTAACCCGCGCCCTAGCAGAAGACTCAGGCTACGATTTCGACCCCTTAACCTGCGATCCAACGTCGATAATTCAGCAGCGCACAGCAGGCGATTTAACAGCCGAACTCGAAGAAAAAGCCGCTGAATTAGTAGATAACTTAATCGAAAACCTTCGGGTTAATCCGCGTTCATCTGCGGTAAAAAATATCCAAATAGGAGAATCCACCCAACAAGAATTAGACTGGATCAATAACTATCTTTTACCATCACTCCTCCAAACAAACCAAGAAATTACCAACCTTTTGCGCGGACTAGATGGGAGGCACATACCCAGCGGCGCATCCGGCGCGCCCACTCGCGGCAGACCAGATGTATTGCCCACCGGCCGCAATTTTTACTCAGTGGATATCCGCGCCATTCCCACAGAAACCGCCTGGAGAGTTGGCAGAGTTGCTGCTGAAACTTTAATCGAAAGGTACACCCAAGAAAACGGCGAATATCCGAAAACTTTGGGTTTGTCAGTGTGGGGAACATCCACCATGCGGACGGGGGGAGACGACATCGCCGAAGCCTTGGCGCTGATAGGAGTTCAACCAGTTTGGGATGGCCCTTCGCGCCGGGTTGTAGATTTTGAAATCTTGCCAGTTTCTGTTTTGGGGCGACCGCGCGTTGATGTTACTTTGCGAATTTCTGGCTTTTTCCGCGATGCTTTTTTTAATTTAATTGATTTGTTTGATAGTGCGGTAAAAGCTGTGGCAGATTTAGACGAATCTGCAGAAGACAACCCTTTAGCCGCACAAGTTAAGGAAGAGATTTTGTATTGGGAATCTACAGGTTTGAGTCAGGAAGAGGCGCAAGGGCGATCGCAATTTCGAGTCTTTGGCTCAAAACCAGGTGCTTACGGCGCAGGACTTCAAGGCATAATTGAAGCTCAAAACTGGACAGACGACAGCGATTTAGCAAAAGCTTACATTAATTGGAGCAGTTACGCCTATACAAGTACCCCCCCAACCCCCCCTTATCAAGGGGGGGCTAAATCTAATTCTTCTCCTTTACAACCAGAGAATACCCCCCCAACCCCCCCTTATCAAGGGGGGGCTCAATCTAATTTCTCTCCTTTACAAGGAGGGGCTAATTCCAACTCTTGTCCCCCCCCTTTACAAGGGGGGGCTAGGGGGGGTGAATGGGGATGTTCTGCACCCGAAGCATTTGAACAACGCCTCGGCCAAATGCAAATAGTTCTGCAAAACCAAGACAACCGCGAACACGACATCCTCGACTCCGACGATTATTATCAATTCCAAGGCGGAATGACGGCCGCAATCCGCAATTTGCAAGGCAAAAATCCTGAAACCTATTTCGGCGACAACTCGATTCCTGAAAATCCGAAAGTGCGGCAACTGCGAGAAGAAATTGCGCGGGTTTATCGCAGCAGGGCTGTGAATCCCAAATGGATAGAAGGTGCGATGCGACACGGTTATAAAGGTGCTTTTGAAATTGCAGCAACTGTTGATTTTTTGTTTGCTTACGATGCTACGGCAAATTGTGTAGAGGATTTTATGTATGAAGGAATCGCAGAGGCTTACATTTTTGATGAAAAAGTGCAAACATTTATTCAAGAAAACAATCCTTGGGCACTGCGAGATATGGCGGAAAGATTGCTAGAAGCTCGTCAGCGGGGGTTGTGGCAGAGTGCGAACCAGGATACATTGGATAAATTGAGGTCGATCGCCCTGCAAGCCGAAGCAGTCATCGAATCCCATACATAAATACTCAAAACGTCACCATCGCGGCTGCCGAGGAATGGCCGCTTGCGATAATATCTAGTAATGTTTCGCGATCGCTGAAAGCTTTATGATTCGCCGCTACATTGCTAGCATCAGCACCAGCATCCTCAAACGTACCTGCGCCGCCGCCGCTGTATTAGCCGTAACTTTGGGATGTTCGTCAACGAAGCCGCCCAACACCGCAGCGCCATCGGGTTCGATCGAGGAATCCGCCGTCCTAGCGCAGTCCCCAACGTCTCTGTTAGCTCAAAACCGCAACAAAACCAGAAAATCCCTCAGCCTTCCCTCTTGCGCGCAAAACGACGCCTTCACGGAGTCAGTTAACTTTGCCACCCAAGCTTCTAATTTGGCTCAATCAGCCAATTCAAAAGAAGACTGGGACGAAGTAGCAGCCCTGTGGGTGCAGGCCGTCGCCTGGATGCAAGCGGTTCCCCCCGGCAGTCCCAGGCGGGCTTTTGCTGAGAAAAAAGTGGTGGAGTACATGAGAAACCTGGTTTATTCCCAACAGCAAGCGAGCGCAACCCGATCGCAAGCCAGTACAGTCAGCTTCAGCAGCGATTTACTCAACGAACAACTCGAACTTTACCTATCCTACGTTGCCGCAGTCGGCCCACCAGATGTTTTGATTGTCGGCAGTTCCCGCGCATTGCAGGGCGTAGATCCCAAACAGCTAAAACAATCTTTGGCCCAAAGGGGCCGTCCGGGCTTAAAAGTATTTAACTTTTCAGTCAACGGCGCAACTGCACAAGTAGTTGACTTTCAACTGCGGCGGCTTTTGAAGCCGGATCATTTGCCTCAAATGATTGTCTGGGCGGATGGTGTGCGCGCATTTAACAGCGGCCGGGACGATCGCACTTTTAATTCGATCGTCGATTCTGAAGGCAGCCAACTTATAGCCGCAGGCGTTCGCCCCGAACTGCCGTCGGATGAACCAAATGTGATTCCCCAGTGTTACAGATTCCCGCAGCCCTGCGCTAAAAATACTTTCCGCAAAGCATTGGCATCTGTCGATCGACCTTTCAGGACGGGATCTGGGGCCCACCCCACAATCAAATTCCTGTCCAGTGGAACGGGCATCTTGCCCGTTGCTGAGAATGCAGCAGGCGGGCAAGATGCCCAACCCCTACTCCCCAAAATCAAATCCCTCTCTAGTGGAACGGGCATCTTGCCCGTTGCTAACACCCAACCCCTACTCCCCAAAATCAAATTCCTATCTAGTGGAACGGGCATCTTGCCCGTTGCTAACACCCAACCCCTACTCCCCACAATCAAATCCCTCTCTAGTGGAACGGGCATCTTGCCCGTTGCTGAGAATGCTGCAAGATATGAGTTAAAACCGATCGCAGCGGATGCAGCCACCCAAAAACCACAAGTGATTCCAGTCTCGCGGCCGACAACAGTAGCCATCAGACAACTTAACCAATTGGCAGATTCGATCGACTCCAACGGATTCATGGCTATGTCGGGCAAGTACAATCCCAACACTTATTATCGACAACGCGCTTACGTTTCAGGCCAGTACGATCGCGACTACGAAAACTTCAACCTCGGAGGCAAACAAGCAGCAGCCTTTAATTCAGTTGTAGCATTTACCAAAGCTCGAAAAATTCCCCTGATTTTCGTCAATTTGCCCCTCACCGACGACTACTTAGACGGAACTCGCCTGCGGGCAGAACAGCAGTTCCGGCAGCGAATGCAGCAACTCTCGCGGCAAAAAGGCTTCGCTTTCCGCGACTTGTCGCAGCGGTGGCCGGGCCGCAACGACTATTTTTTGGACCCCAGCCACCTCAACCGCTTTGGGGCGAGCGCAGTTTCTAGCCTACTCGCGGCCGATTCCAGCATTATCTGGCCGCGGCCCAAATCCAGCCGCACCGAGGGGTAAAACCATTTTCGATTTTCGATTTTCGATTTTCGATTAAAGAATTGGGAATGACTGATTTCGATTTTCGATTTTCGATTAAAGTATGGGAAATGACTGATGAGATAAGGGTTTGCAGCTTTCCCAAAATGGGAGGACTTTTTGGAATTGCTATAAACCAGAGGGAGAGTCTCCGAGGGGAGATGCCCTGTGGCATCGGAATAATATTTTTCCGAGTACAGTGCGATCGTCCCGGTCGCGGCACTTGCGTTTAAAATCTAATCATCTAAAATCCCACATCGAAAATCTCAAATCGATGTGCACTGCGATCGTCCCGGTCGCGGCACTTCAGTTTAAAATCTAATCATCTAAAATCCCAAATCGAAAATCTCAAATCGATGTGCACTGCGATCGTCCCGGTCGCGGCAATTCAGTCTAAAATCTAATAATCTAAAATCTAAAATCTAAAATCTAAAATCGATAGGTTGTGCAACTAAAACAAGTAATTATCGCCCACAAAGCCAGAGATACCCTCAGCCAGCGGTGGGCAGAACAGTGTGCCCGCCAATTAGAAAGTCGCGGGTGTCAGGTTTTAATGGGGCCGAGTGGCCCCAAAGATAACCCGTATCCGGTGTTTTTAGCTTCTAGTAACAGCCCCATTGATTTAGCGGTGGTGCTGGGCGGCGACGGTACGGCCCTAGCTGCGGCGCGGAATTTGGCTGCTGACGGCATCCCGATTTTGGCAGCCAATGTGGGGGGACATCTGGGTTTTTTAACCGAGTCTTTTGATGATTTCCAAAATACTGAGGAGATATGGGACAGACTTTTGGAAGACAGGTATGCTGTGCAGACGCGGATGATGTTGCAGGCAACAGTTTTTGAGGGAAACAGAACCAATCTCGAACCCCAAAGCGATCGATTTTTGGCACTAAATGAAATGTGTGTCAAACCTGCTTCAGCCGATCGAATGCCGAGCTGTATTCTAGAAATGGAAGTTGACGGCGAAGTAGTCGATCAATATCAAGGCGACGGTTTAATTGTGGCAACACCCACCGGTTCGACTTGCTACACCGCATCTGCCAACGGGCCGATAATGCACTCTGGAATGGAGGCGATCGCAGTTACTCCGATTTGCCCTTTGAGTTTATCTAGTCGGGCGATCGTACTCCCGCCCGGTTCAGTCGTCAGCATTTGGCCTTTAGCAGATTACGAACTCAGTACCAAACTCTGGACAGACGGCATTTTGGGTACTGCAATTTGGCCAGGACAGCGCGTAGACGTGCGGAGGGCAGACTGCGAAGCCAAGTTTATCATTTTGCGGGAAAACTATTCTTATTTCAACACTTTGAGGGAAAAACTTCACTGGGCAGGAGCCAGAATTCGGTACAGCAACAATCACCGCAATTAATCCCAATCATCCACCATTAATTATTAATCTGTAGGGGCGGGTTTTACCAACAATAATCGCCTAAAATCAATAATCTCATAAACCCGCCCCCACAAGGCGATAAATCGCAATTTACATTTTTATGCTTCGACCGAAAGAAAGGTTGATATGGGTTATTAGTTGTGTGGGGGCGGGTTTATATAGATGGTTTGCGGTCATTAAATATTATTCGTAAAACCCGCCCCTACAGGATGCTATTTTACAGGCAAAACCCACCTTACCCAACCCATAATCTCTGTACTTTGTTAAGATCGCTCAATATCTTGACAAACAGCCTGATCTATGCAGATTTCCAAAAAATCAACCCGACCTTTCAACCCTCAAGATACATATCCCTGTCCCGTGTGCCGCACCGGTCAAATTTCCACCCTAGCACTGATGGACGCCCTAGCTTGCAACTTCTGCCAGCACATTTATACCGCAAGCGTTGAAAGACAATCGCTCCAAATGGCCGATCGCCAACCGCCCGTAAGCTGGCACTGGAATGGTAAACAGTGGATAGGAGCCCACCTCGAAGGCGTAGAATTCGGATGGCCCTACTTGGCAGCGGCTTTGGGTCTAATTTTCCTTCCCACCACCTTGCTGGGACTTTCAGCTTACTATTTTCCCCCGGTTCCCGGCAGCCGGTTGTCGTGGCTGCCCCTAGCTTGGACAGGCTTAGCTTTTTTGTCCCATTTAGGCATTGTGCTGTGGTTGATAGGTGAATTTTATCAATTCCCGGTAGTAACTTACTTCAGAGCTTGGGGGCGCAGGATACGCCGGCGCTAGCTTAAATGCTCTCTAACAGCCGATCGTCCGAGGGCGGCCCACCGACATCGATCCAGGTAAAATTAGAGGCGATCGCAAAATTCAATTCCCAATCAGCCCTGAAGCAGCTATAATCGTTAGCTATTCTAAATAGTCAAAAGCAAACGCATTGCGATTTGTGAGGAGAGCGATGAACATACTTGGAATCTCGGCGTATTATCACGACAGCGCCGCAGCCTTAATTCGCGACGGAGAAATTATAGCAGCAGCGCAGGAAGAAAGATTTTCCCGCAAAAAGCATGACGCCAGATTCCCTAAGAATGCGATCGCTTATTGCTTGAAAGAAGCGAACATAGATTTGCGGGAACTCGATCGAATAGTTTTTTACGACAAACCTTTAGTCAAATTCGAGCGCCTTCTCGAAACCTATTTAGCCTACGCACCCCAAGGTTTTCGCTCTTTCCTAGCCGCCATGCCGATATGGCTCAAAGAAAAGCTTTACCTCAAAACCATGCTCAAAAGAGATTTGGCAGCAATAGCAAACTGCAAAACGAATAAACTGCCATCTCTGCTATTTACCGAACACCACCAATCCCACGCAGCATCCGCATTTTTCCCCAGCCCGTTTCAAAAAGCAGCCGTTTTGTGCCTCGACGGCGTGGGCGAGTGGGCCACAACCTCGGTTTGGTTGGGAGACGGGAACCAACTTACACCTCAGTGGGAAATCGATTTTCCCCACTCCTTGGGTTTGCTTTATTCAGCTTTCACCTATTACACCGGCTTCAAAGTCAACTCTGGGGAATACAAACTCATGGGTTTAGCTCCTTATGGCGAACCCAAGTATGTAGACAAGATTCTCAACTATTTAATCGACCTCAAAGATGACGGAACTTTTCGTTTGAACATGGATTATTTCAACTATACAGTTGGCTTAACCATGACAAACAAGAAGTTTGACGAACTATTTGAAGGGCCGCCGCGTCAAGCTGAAGGAAAATTGACTCAGCGAGAAATGGACATTGCAGCTTCCATTCAAGTTGTTACCGAAGAAGTTGTTTTGCGGCTGTGCAGAACAGTTAAAAAAGAATTGGATGTCGATTATCTTTGTATGGCCGGCGGCGTTGCTCTCAACTGTGTTGCTAACGGCAGACTCTTGCGGGAAGGTATTTTCAAAGATATTTGGATTCAGCCGGCGGCGGGAGATGCTGGCGGTGCTTTGGGCGCGGCTTTGGCGATTTGGTATCAGTATTGCGAACAAACTCGCACTGTGAGCGCGAACTCGACAGCAAATAGTATAGAATCCCTCAAAACTGAGCTTGTCACTACAAACGCAGCGGTTGAGGAGAGGACTGAAGTTCTCACTGCCAACCAAGCAGTAGCAACTGTGGCGAAGTCTGTTGCTCATTTAACTTGTCACGATCAAATGCGGGGCTCATATTTGGGGCCGAGGTTTACTGACGCAGAAATTCTCGAATATTTGGATGCTGTCAAAGCCAGCTATCACCGATTGGATGATGCCGAATTAATGCCGCAGTTGGCGGAAATTTTGGAACAGGGAAATGTGGTGGGATGGTTCCAAGGGCGGATGGAATTTGGGCCGCGGGCTCTGGGCGGTCGATCGATCGTGGGCGATCCCCGCAGTGCTAAAATGCAGTCCGTGATGAACCTGAAAATTAAATATCGGGAATCTTTTCGACCTTTTGCGCCGTCAATCTTAGCCGAGCGAGTTGCGGATTATTTCGAGATTGACCATTCTAGCCCTTATATGCTATTAGTAGCACCTGTCAAATCCAGTCTCCGCATTCCCATGACTGCGGAACAAGAGCAGTTGTTTGGCATTGAAAAGCTCAACATTCCGCGTTCCGAGATTCCGGCTGTTACCCACGTCGATTACTCGGCTCGCATTCAAACTGTTCACAAAGAAACCAATCCTCGCTACTATGACTTAATCAGCCATTTTGAAAAGCGATCGGGCTGTTCTATTGTGGTAAATACTTCTTTCAACGTGCGAGGCGAACCCATTGTTTGCACTCCAGAGGATGCTTACCGCTGTTTCATGCGAACCGAAATGGACTATCTGGTTTTGGAAAATTACTTGCTTCCCAAGTCCGAACAAATTCCTTGGAAACAAGATGATGCTTGGAAAAATGAATTTGAACTAGATTAGTCAGTTGACAGTTGACAGTTGACAGTTGACAGTTGACAGTTGACAGTTGACAGTGGTTATTAATAATTCTTGTTTACTGGTTATTGCTTATTAGCAAACGCAGGCAAGTAAAAACTGACAACTAACAACTGACAACTAACAACTGACAACTAACAACTAACAACTGACAACTAACAACTGACAACTAACAACTGACAACTGACTAATGAGCGACGAAATTAAAAAACTCGACAAAAAAGGCTTGCGCGATTTCGGGCTGCTAATTGGCGGCTTGATTGCAGTGCTGTTCGGTTTAGCAGTACCTTTACTGCGGCGGCATTCTCTACCTTGGTGGCCTTGGGCAATCTGCGGAGTGATGGTGCTGCTAGCATTGGTGGCGCCGAAATCGCTGAATCCCGTTTATCACGCGTGGATGCGCTTTGGACTTATTCTTAACAAAATCGAAACGCCGATCGTCCTAGGGATAGTTTTTTACCTGATAATTTGGCCGATGGGAGTGATCAAAAACATTTTCGGCGAAGATGCAATGCGCCGAAAACTCAATCCTAAAATGGATACTTACCGCGTCCCAAGTAAAGCCCGAACAAAAGTTAGTATGGAGCGTCCTTTCTAAGTGTTTGAAGCAACTTTAGATTTTCTCAAAGATTTGTGGGCGTTTATGAAAGAACGCCAAAAGTATTGGCTGTTGCCGCTCATTGTGACTTTAGTCTTTTTGGGAGCTTTGATTGTATTGAGTCAGGGTTCTGTGATTGCTCCATTTATTTACACGCTGTTTTGAAATAATGAGCAAGTTGAAAAATTTGGGTGTCAATTTGGGTTTGACACTCGGCGGTTTATTGATGGGGGTGGTAATTGGTGAAATTGGATTGCGGGTAGCGAGGATTGAAGGCTATCCCAAAATAGGAGATTTCGCAGACTCGGCGCCGACTGGTTTTCACACTGCCGATCCGAATTTGGGCTGGAAGCTGAAACCTGGTGCGTCGGGGGAGTGGAATGAGGAAGGTGCGAGTTTTGTGCAGGTGAATAGCGAGGGTTTGCGCGATGATCGTGAACATACAAAAGCAAAACCTCCAAATACTTTGCGCGTTGCGGTTTTGGGCGATTCTTTCACCGAAGCAATTCACGTACCTGTCGAACAAACTTTCTGGTCAAAATTGGAACGAAAGTTAGGCAACTGCGAAGCTGTTAAGGGACGGAAAAATGTTGAGGTCATGAATTTCGGGGTGCAGGGCTACAGTACAGCTCAAGCATTGATAATGCTGCGAAAAAAAGTGTGGGATTACAATCCTGATATTGTAATTCTTGCTTTTTTTATTGGGAATGATGTGATTAACAATTCGCCGCAATTGGAATATGACCTTTACCGACCATTTTTTGCTTATGATGCTAGTGGCAAATTAGTACCGGATATGTCTTTTCGCAATCGGGCGCCGATCGATCGCAACGAAAGAGCAGTTTCCTTCGTAGACCGAATGCCCAGTTTGATCGTCAACAATTCGCGCATTTTGCAGGTTATTAAAAAAGTAGACTTAGAAAGGAAAAAGCGCGAGTTATCTGAGGATTTTACCGCTTTAAGTACCCAAAACCTCAAGGAACCTCAGAATGCAGCTTGGCAAGAGGCTTGGAGGGTGACAGAGGGTTTGATTGTGACGATGCGGAATGAAGTCGTGCAGAAAAAGGCTGATTTCTTGGTTGTGACGATCGGCGATCCGATCCAAGTTAGACCCGATGCCGAGAGGCGAAAAAATTTTATGAGAAAGAACAACATTCAGGATTTGTTTTATCCCGATAGGCGACTGGAAAAATTGGGCGCGCGCGAGGGTTTTCGGGTACTGAATTTATCCGAACAGATCCAAAGTTACACGGAAAAATATCAAGTCTGCGCCCACGGTTTTGAGAATTCTGTACCCTGTGGGGGTCACTGGAATGAACTCGGACACCGGCTGGCCAGTATCCTGATTAACCGAAATTTGTGCCAACAATTGAAGCAGTCTCTACTTCCCAAAAAACAACCGTAATTAGTCAAATTTCATGAAAGATTCAACGGCGCTCGAAAAAGGCAAAAATATATTAATTATAATCGCGGCTAATTTGGCGATCGCCTTTATTTGTCTGGAAGCTTTATCGCTAGCTTTTTATTTTGTCAACCAAAAGCAGTTTTTTTATACCAGAACTAAAACCAAAGAAAAAGTAGTAGAAGATATTGAAAGGCTCGGCATTAGACTTGATGAATCTATCGTAGAAAGACTGCACCCACTTTTTGGCTACGTCCTAAAACAAGGTGCTTTCACCAATGAAAAATTAAAGTTAAAAGTCAACAAACACGGCTTTTTTTCCCTCTACGAATATCCCTTTGTTAAAACCAATAAAAATCAAGTTATTATCGGAGTTTTTGGGGGTTCAGTGGCGAATAATTTTGCAGTTTCTGAATACGTAAATCGCCGATTGTCTAACAAATTGAAGACTTATCCAGAATTTGCCAACAAAGAAATTATTGTTTTAAATTTTGGCAATGGCGGCTACAAACAGCCCCAACAATTATTAATTTTAAATTACTTTCTGGCTTTGGGTCAAGAATTAGATTTAGTCATCAATATTGACGGTTTTAACGAAGTAGCACTGTCAAATTTAAACAACAAAGCTCAAGTTGAAATAGGAATGCCCAGCGTTCAGCACATACAGCCTCTGACTGGTTTAGCGAACAACAACTTGTCGCCGGAAGCGATGAGCTCGATCGTGCAAATTAACGAAAACAAAAAACAATTGAAAGCAGGTATTGACAAATTGCAAACTTGTCAACTTGCTTTGTGTCACGCTGTCACCTCCCTACAGGTGAAACAATTAGTCAACAATTACCAGCAAGCAGTTGTCAAGTACGATTCGCAAGTCAAACCATCCAACCCAGACACGGCAAATAGCAGTATAGTGTACATTCCCAAAGCTGACTCTGTTTTGCAGGATGCCGCTGCTTTTGACAAAATGGCATCGATCTGGTACCAATCGTCGATCGGGATGAATCAAATTTTATCCAGTAGAAAGATTAAGTATTTTCACTTTATCCAGCCCAACCAGTATTATCCCACTAAGCGAGCGTTTACCGCCAAGGAAAACGAAATCGCGATCGACCAGAAGAGTCCTTACATTGAAGGGGTGAAAAAAGGTTATCCGGTGTTGTTGTCCAAAGTCGATGATTTGCAAAAAGCTGGGGTTAATATTTTTAGTGCAGTGAATATTTTAGACAATACCAAAGAGACTGTTTACAAAGATGCGTGCTGCCACTATAATTCAGTCGGAGACGAAGTATTTGCAAATTATGTTTCCAGTTCTATTATTAAAGTAGTCAGGGAGTCGAAATAGAGGTTTATGAAAGATTTAAAATTTCTCAAAAAGGGACAAGAAGTTCTCAAGATAACTTTGATTAACTTAGCGCTTTTACTGGTTTTCCTGGAACTCGGTTCATTGGGATGGTATTTTGTCAAGCACAAGCAATTTTTCTATACTAGAGAAAAGGTGCAAAATAAGTCGGATTTAGGAATTAATTTAGAAGGAGTGCGGCTGAATCAGTCTATTGTTGAAAGGTTTCATCCTTTTTTCGGCTTTATTCAACAACCAGGCCCCGATTTTCGCCCTGGTTTTAAAATTAACAATTACGGATTTATCTCTCCTTACGATTACCCTTTGAAAAAAAACCAGAAAAATCAATTTATTATCGGAGTTTTTGGCGGTTCTGTGGCTTCTAATTATGCAGTATTTGAAGTTCAAAATAAAATTTTACCTCAATACCTCAAGCAGCTTCCTGGTTTGAAAGATAAAGAATTTGTAATTTTGTCTTTTGCTACCGGAGGCTACAAACAACCCCAGCAATTATTAATTTTAAACTATTTTTTGGCTTTAGGGCAAGAACTGGATATGGTCGTCAATATAGATGGTTTTAATGAAGTAGCACTTTCTAACTTAAACAATAAAAATCAAGTCGATTTGGCGATGCCAAGTATTCAGCATATTTTGCCGCTGACTAGCTTGGCGAATAATAGCCTTTCTACAAAAGCGATGAAAGCAACTATCAGAATCCAAGAAAATAAAGCTAGGATTAGTCAGGGTTTGGAACGTTTGCAAAACTGCTCTTTAGCTGCGTGCGATGCTTTGACTTCTGTTTACGTTCAAAATTTAGTGAATAATTATAAAACAGATGTCATTAAGTTTGAAAAAGAACGGACTAAACAAAAAAAAGATGACGGCGGCAGCGTGGTTTATATCAATCTTAACAATTCTGTTATAAAAGATGATGCTGCTTTTGAACAAATGGCCCAGAATTGGGCGAAAAGTTCAATTTTTATGCAAAAAGTGCTGTCTGCTAGTAAGGTGCCTTATTTTCATGTTCTTCAGCCTAATCAATATTATCAGACGAAAAGGGTGTTTGGTGAAGCCGAAAAGCAGATTGCTTTTAACAAGGATACTCCTTATGCTAAAGCTGTGCAAATTGGATATCCGGCTCTTTTCAAGAAGTTTCCTACATTGGAAAAAAATAATATCAATCTAGTGAATGCTGTCAATGTTTTTGACAAGACTAAAGATGCTGTTTATGTAGATAGCTGCTGCCACTACAATCAAGCTGGAGAGGTAGTTTTTAGCAATTATGTGGGCCGTTCTATTCTGGAAGCTTTGCGGAAGGATGAAAGAAAAAACAAGAAGTGATATTATGTCTGGTTGATTCGTTATTGTACAATTTGCTAACTCGTAGGGGCGGGTTCACCAACAATATATAACGATAACCAACAATATATAAAAACCCGCCCCACTCACCAATAATTCACATCAACCTGATATTTATATTTAATTCCTAAATGTAGGTGATGATTTATCGTTGGGTGGGGGCGGGTTTTTGAGATTGTTTGTTTCCGGCGATGAGGGTTGGTGAACCCGCCCCTACGGGTATTATGTCGATGGATTAAAATTACATGGTTTTTAGTTTTGGGTTTTTGGCTGGCTGGGGGAGCGATCGCCCGCTGAGTCGATCGGCATTACCAATATCTTATCAACTCGATTCCCGTCCATATCGACTACTTCCACGCGCAAACCGTTCCACTCAAAATGCTCGGCTGCTGTGGGAATTTTGCCCAAATTGGTAATCACAAAACCGCCCATTGTGTGGTAACTTCCTTTGTGTTCGGCTGACTCTTCGATTCCAAACAGCTCAAAAAAATCTTCGACTGCTAGCATTCCGTCTAACAGCCAAGAACCGTCTTCACGCTGCACGGCTTCCGGCTCGTCAGCATCTTCAATCGAGGGAAAGTCGCCAACGAGTTCGACTAAAATGTCGTTGACTGTAACCAATCCTTGAATGACGCCGTATTCGTCTACTACCAAAGCAATTTGATTGCTAGATTGTTTGAAAAGTTCTAATACTTTTAAACCCCGCGTGCTTTCCGGTACAAATAACGGTCGTCGTAAAGAAGCGCTTAAATCTAGCGGTTGACCAGTTAAATTCCGAGACAGCATATCAGTAACGTGTACTAAACCGACAACGTTGTCGAGCCCTCCCTGACACACGGGAAACCGAGAATGACCGCTGCCGAGCATTTTTTGGCGGTTTTCTTCCACTGAGTCGTCGAGGTCGAGCCAGGTAAGATCGGGACGCGGGGTCATTAAGGCGCTGACTCGCCGATCGCCCAAACGAAACACTCTTTCCACCATATCTTGTTCGGCTTCTTCAAAGGTTCCGGCTTCTGTTCCTTGCTCGATTAAAACTTTAATTTCCTCTTCTGTAACTTGCGGTTCTGTCGAGGGCGATATCCTCATCAGTCGCATCACTAAGTCAGTGGAATGACTTAACAGATAAACCGCAGGAGCGCCAATTTTTGAGAGCATTCGCATGGGAATTGCTACGCTTGAGGCGATCGGCTCCGGGTTGTTGAGTGCCAGCCGCTTCGGCACGAGTTCGCCGATAATTAAGGTCAGATAAGTGATGGTTAAAACTGCTACTACTGAGGCGATCGTCTTAGAGTAGGGCGCGAGGGCAGGAATCAGCCGCAACAAAGGCTCTACCCTTCTAGAAATCGTCGTTTCTCCGAAAGCGCCCGACAGAATGGCCAGCATCGTAATCCCGATTTGAACTGTCGGCAAGAACTGATTGGGGGCATTAGCCAGATCCAAGGCTACGCGGGCATTGGCTGAACCTTGGTTGGCCATCTGTTGCAGTCTCACCTTCCGTACAGAGATGATGGCCATCTCTGACATCACAAACAAGCCATTGAGGAAAATTAGCAGGAGAACAATCAGAATATCGGTACTTGGGGACATTTCTAAAATTTTCGGTAGTAACGGCGAAGCGCTGTGCCCGGTTAGTCGATTTTAGATTTTAGATTTTAGATTTTAGATTGACGACGCCGCCAGTATCTGGGGGATTTCCCTAATGTCTAAAATTCTTCGATCTTCACAACTTGAGTACGTGGCAGGGTATCCGTCTTTGGGTGCAGTCACCAAAAAACTGGGTCTGAAGCCCCGTCCTTATAGGACGGCTTTACATTGAATTAAATCCCCTTTCGGGGTCGG
>NZ_JAUBOV010000038.1:51463-68120 GCF_036700405.1 Microcoleus sp. T3_D1 | reverse complement strand
TGCCTGTTCCACAACAGATGGATTTTCTGTTTGCACCTCTGTCATGAACAGGCAAGATGCCTGTTCCACAACAGATGGATTTTCTGTTTGCACCATTGTCAGCAACAGGCAAGATGCCTGTTCCACAACAGATGGATTTTCTGTTTGCACCTCTGTCATGAACAGGCAAGATGCCTGTTCCACAACAGATGGATTTTCTGTTTGCACCATTGTCAGCAACAGGCAAGATGCCTGTTCCACAACAGATGGATTTTCTGTTTGCACCTCTGTCATGAACAGGCAAGATGCCTGTTCCACAACAGATGGATTTTCTGTTTGCACCATTGTCAGCAACAGGCAAGATGCCTGTTCCACAACAGATGAATTTTCTTTCTTGTGGGGAGTAGGGGTTGGGCACGCGAGCCCGCCCATAAAAGCCTGATTGAGAATGGTGCCACCTATGAGTTTCAAGCAGGTTTAACTATAATGACTTACTCTAAGAATAGTTTAGATCCTAATAATTATGCCAGAATCCTTTTTGCTCGGCCGGCTGATGCTGCAATTAAACAGCGAAGCGGCTGATATTATTACAGACTTATCCGCTGTTGCTTTAACTCCCGATGGCCATTTGTGGCTGGGTTCGGATGAAACGACTTCGATCGAGCGTTTGTCGCCTGTCGCACCTCATATTTTTGGAGAACATCAAAGATTTGCGATCGCCGATTTTATCGATCTACCTGGAGAATCCGAAATCGATATCGAAGGAATTGATTTCAGCAAAGATTATCTTTGGGTGGTGGGTTCTCACAGCACCAAACGCAAAAAAGCTAAAGGCAAAGACCCCGAAAAAGACATTGAAAGATTAGCACAAATCGTGACAGAGGTCAACCGCTATTTACTGGCGCGGATTCCTATGAAAGACGGGATTTTGTGCAAGTCAATTCCCGATTCTGACAATCCCGAAATTCAACTGACAGTGGGATGCCTGCAGCGGACAGAAACAGGCAATTTGCTGACAGACGCGCTCAAAGATGACACCCACCTCGGCTTGTATTTATCTGTGCCGATTCCGAGTAAAGAAAATGGCTTTGATATTGAAGGGTTGGCGGTGCGGGGCGATCGCATTTTGCTCGGTTTGCGGGGGCCGGTGCTGCGGGGTTGGGCGATAATTTTAGAAATAGAAGTTGAAGAGGCAGAACCGGGAGTTTTAAGGCTTAAGGAAATTGGGAAAGGAGGGAAATTGTACAACAAACATTTTGTTGATTTGAACGGTTTGGGCGTGCGAGAATTGTGCTGGAACGGGGAAGATTTGATTGTTTTAGCCGGGCCGACGATGACTTTATCTGGGGCGATGAGGGTTTTTCGGTTAAAGGGGATTTTAGGGCGATCGGGCGACAGTATTACTGGACAAGATGGGGGAGATTTGGAGGTATTGTTTGACTTGCCTTTTAAGGTTAATACGGACAATGCTGAGGGGTTGAGCCTGTTTCCATATTTGGACGGGCAGAATTCGCTGTTAGTGGTTTACGATTCGCCGGATGCGGGGAGAATGGTTGATAAAAATGCTATTCTTGCTGATGTTTTTAAATTAGGTTTATAGTAGTATGGTGCGTCATAACGGGAGATATTTGGGATAATTAATCAGCCCTGAAATGACGCAGCATACGATTAGGAATGTGCGTCAGATGTAATTTTTCATAGAATAAATTAGATATGAACTGACGCACCCTACAAATTGGGTTAATTGTCGATCGCATCCCTTCGCCGCTGGCTGTAGCGTTTCAATTCATCAATTAAGTGAGTATCGTTAGAAGCTGTTCTCGCGCCCGCTTCCGCCGCCCACCGTTTCAAATCTTCAATTTGCGATCGCGCGATCGCAGCTAAAGGTACAGTATCCTCGATCGACCTCAAAATATCCTCCGTCATCAAATCCCGGCGCTGTCCGTTGACAAAAGTGCCAAAAGCCCGATATAACCCATCTATTACAACTTGCTCAATTTCTGCACCGCTAAAATTCTCAGCGCGTTTCGCCAAAACTCCCAAATCAAACTCCCGCAATCTAGTTGGGCGCAGTCGCTGCAAATGTACTTTAAAAATATCTTGCCTTTCCGATTCTGAGGGCAAATTTAAAAAGAAAATTTCATCAAACCTGCCTTTTCTCAGCAACTCTGCCGGCAAAATCCTGACGTTATTTGCAGTTGCGACAATAAACACCGGACTGGTTTTTTCCTGCATCCAAGTAATCAAACTGCCGAATACCCGGCGCGAAGTTCCCGAATCGCCGTCGCTGCCGCTGATAATGTTGCCGAAGGCTTTATCTATTTCATCGATCCACAAAACGCAAGGTGCGATCGCCTCTGCTAATTGTATCATTTGCCTGACGCGACTTTCGCTTTCCCCGACCACGCCGCCAAACAATCTCCCAGTATCCAATCGCAACAGTGGCAAACGCCATTCTGAGGCTATTGTTTTCGCAGATAAAGATTTGCCAGTGCCTTGAATTCCTACTAACAAAACTCCTTTCGGATTCGGTATGCCGTAGCGACGCGCTTCGTCAGTAAAAGCATCTTGCCGCATCTTTACCCACTGTTTCAAATTCTCCAAGCCGCCCACACTTTTTAGGGATTCTCTGGAGTTAAAAAACTCCAAAATGCCCGTTTGGCGAATTGCTTGTTGTTTCTCCTCCAAAACTCCGTCAATATCTGACTCGTTAATTTGCTGTTTGGCGGCCAAAGCTTTAGCCAAAACCCGCCCGATTCTAGCGCGGCTCAAACCTTGACAAGCTTTAACCAACTGTTCCCTTGCTAAACCGCTAACTTGCAACTGTTGCGGCTTTTCCACAACGTGAGAAATTAAACTGTCGATTTCTTGCACGTTGGGCAAAGGAAAATCAATTACTGTGACTTCTTCTTTCAATTCCTCCGGCAATTCCAGCGTGTGAGAAGTAAGAACTATAGTTTTTTTGCTGCGCTTCAATTCCCGCGTTAAATTCCGCAATTCCCGCACTACCGCCGCATTTTTTTCGGTGTAAGGATATTTCAAAACCGGGTGCAAATCCCGCAGTACAAATATGGTATATTCTTCAACAGCAGTTTTGCTGACGCGATCGAGCGCCGCCATTACCGAACCTTTCCCAGAACCGTTATCCTCCCAGCCCCGCACGAGATCCCAGAACAACACCCGGCGCGCGGGAGTTACTTGCAGCGCTACTTGGGCAATTACGGCTTCGACTGGTTCTTCCTCCGCGCCGACAATGTACAGCAGCGAATAGCGGGCGCGAATCATCAAATCTAGTCGCTTTACCAGTGCCTCGAAATGGGTATTTTTACCGCTATTGACGACATCTAATTCTCTGGATTTGGGGTAATTTTCTGTCATTTTATTTGATATCTTAAATATATATTCAACTTTATTATTAAATATTTTGTTGGCAGTCAGGACTTTAGTCCTTAAAAAGGATTTAACCGAACTAAAGGTTGGTAGTAAGCTGTTACGCATTTAAATTGGAAAATCTGGACAGGCTAGAAGCCCGTCCCACAAGAGTTTTATTGATTTTTGACACACAGTTTAAATGTAGAACAGCTTAAGGACTTTAGTCCTTAACAACTATTTAGCCGCACTAAAGTCCGTACTGCGAACGTTAAAATTATAACAGAATCGTGAGCATTTGGCTACTTAGCAACTTTTCGAGCTTGTTTCACCATTTCAATGAGAGTGTGGTGAGCATCTTCGGCATCGGTTAAAGTGCGATCGAAATTTACTCTGACGGGCACTGTTTCGTCGTTGACTTTAGCGGTTAAATCCATGCCGTTGGCATCAATAGCGAGCATTTGAGCTTCTGTCGCCTCCGGTTTGCCGCCAAATGCTTGAGCGTACAGCACTACAGCGCTAGCGTGGTCTTCGTTCATGTGAGTGCAGATGCGATCGCTAATCTCAGTGGAAAACTGTTCTGACATGGGGAGATTCCTCAGATGCAATATCGATCGATTGTACTGCGATCGGTACAAAGTTTTCAATAGGGAGGAATTGCATCAAGAGTTATGAGTGAGAGAAAAGGAGAAAGAAGGAAGAACCTGAAGACAATAATATCGAGCGCTTCAGTAATTACAAAATTCATAATCAAACAGAAGTCTCTAGATAATTAGTAGGATTAATTACCCCTTACCACGGGCTGACCTCAAGCACCCCAGAGGGTTTTAACACTACCTTAAATTGACGAAAATGCTTTGGTTGATGAGCAACTTTACGAAACGAAGAAAGAGAAACTTCTTGAATAAAATCACCTGCTGCTTGGTTCAGCGGCTGACAATCTGTAATTACCCCTTCTTCATTCACGGCAACGCGATAAACTAATGAAGTGCTGAAGGTGGGAGTCGAGCGCCAACTCTTGTCAATTTGGTCGTAAACTTTCCGGTTCAAATGTGCAATTTCACCGGGGGAGATAATTTCAGAAGGTGCTGCCTCTACCTCTGATGCTGGAGAGTTAACCTGAGTCGCAAGCGGAACAGGTACAGGCCAAAGCTTAATAGTTTCATCTGCGCTACCGCTGGCTAAGACAGTATCTTGAGAACTAAAAGCGACTGACCAAACTGGCTTAGAATGCTCCGCAAAATTTGTTATCAGTTCACCTGTTTTCAAGTTCCACAGCTTAATAGTTTTGTCGTAGCTGCCACTAGCTAAAGCCTGTCCATCCGGGCTAAAAGCAACTGAGAGAACCGGGCCGGAATGTCCTGTTAATGTGTGCAGAACTTTGCCATTTGTAAACTGCCACAGCTTAACAGTTTTATCCGCACTGCCACTCGCTAAAGTTTTCCCGTCAGGACTGAAGGCAACTGAGTTCACCGGCCCGGAATGCCCAGTCAGGGTGTAATTGCCGCCATCATCAAGCCACCAAATCTTGATAGTTCCATCCTCGCTACCGGTTGCTAAAATTTTACTGTTCGGGCTAAAAGCGACAGATTTAATCCAGTCTGAATCTTGAAGTGTGCGGAGTAGTTTGCCATCGGCCAAATTCCACAATTTTACAGTTTTGTCGGTACTACCAGAAGCGAGTAACCTTCCATCAGGACTGATACTTATTGCCTTGACATCATCCGCATGACCTTTCAAGGTATTGATGAGTATGCCGGTTTTGAGATTCCACAATTTAATCCGGTTATCCCAACTCCCGCTAGCCAGAAGATTGCCGTCAGGACTAATGGCGAGGGATTCAATTGCATCGGTATGTGCTTTTATGGTGTAAAGCAATTCGCCGGTTTGCAGGTTCCAGATTTTGATAATGCCGCCATAACAGCCGCTGGCTAAAGTTTTGCCGTCTGGACTGAGTGCGATCGCGTAAATCCACCCAGAATTATCTTTAAAACTGCTAGAATATTGAGTGAGCAACCCCGATTTAAACTGCGATACAGTTGTTTCTAATTCCGCAAAATACCTATAGAAGCCGATGCCCGCCGCAGTTACAACTGCTGTTAATGTCAACGCTATACTTTTCCATTTAACTTCTTTTGATCTCATAAACATGATGTCCAAAACTAAGTTTATGTAAAATAAACTTCCCTATTTCAATTCCCCAAAATTATCGCGGAGGTTGCGGCTGGATTCTCACTTTGATAAATGCTATCCAACACTTTTATTTAGCACTGTTACTTTGTCTGCGGTTGGCTGATGTTTTTGTGGTTTAGATTGGCGCTCAATCCAGGTGCGACAGAGGAATAAAAATATTATGGCGGTTATCGCTGCAATTCCAACAGGCGTTAAATATGTCCAGTGATCGGCCATTTTATCCCAGATATGCCAGGTTACTAAAAACATAGCAAGGTAAGTGAGACTCTGCAATTTTTTCCAATTTTTCTTGAGCCTTTTCACACTCCAATCGTTAGAGGTGATAGCCAAAAGAGTAAAAATAATGAAGGTTGATACTCCCTGGAAGTAAACAAAATAAGTTTTGAGATCGAAGACATCAAAGTTTCTTTGTTTGAAAAAGATGAATCCGTGAGCTACAGCTAAAAAGAAAGAGAGCAGACCAATGAAACGGCGATTTTTCAGCAGCCATTGGGGAAAGCCAGTTTTTTTGGTGAGAGGGAAAACAATTCTCAAATTTGTGGGAAGCAGTGTCAGAATATAAGCTGTTAAGGCCGCGAATCCCAGGAAACTCGCCTGAGAGAATGTATCTAAATTCATCGTTGAAAATTGCATAACTTGCTCTTATTGCTAAGTAGGTAAACTCCAATTGAAGCTAGGCTAACCTTTTGAAGTCGCAATGTCAATTAAGTTTTAAGCTTATAACACTTATTCCCAAAAATAGCTGGTTAAAAGTTGAGTTGTTACCTATAAAAAAAGGTCAGAATTAGCTGACCTTGGGTTGAGGAGATTACCTGAACTTTTGGCTAGGTATCGCGCCAAACTACAAACTGGTAATACCCCCTTTCAATAAGAGAGGACTGAAGTCCTCACTACAAACTGCACAGCCTAACTAAAAGATCGATCGTCAAACGGCAATTCATCAAACAGCGAATCAATATCAGACTCAGAATTCGCCACAGGGGAATTAGCGCGAGATGCCGACGGCTTTGCTGAATTCACCTTTGCTACTGGTAACTTTGTCGCAGATTCCGATTTCGGTAGGTTAACTAACGGTAACTCCCCGCCATTTTCTCCATTTTTGCTGGTTTGATTCCACATCATCATTCCCAGCAAACCATCAACCAAACCGCCACCGCTACCGTTGCCTGTTACCGCAACATCCGGCACAACTCGCACGTTGCGATCGCCTATAATTTGCATTAACTGCAAAGCCGTATAACCGGAACCTCCCAAAGCTACAACACCCGCGCGATAAGCTTCAGCTTGAGCATTTCCCTTCACCCGAATCGACTCAGCTTCGCCTTGAGCTTGTTTCACCTGAGAATTCGCTTTCAACTCAGAAATCTTCACGCCTTGTTCCGATTTCACCATCTCTTGTTGAATCTCAGCCAGCGCCGTTTCCCGCACCAATTGTTGCCGCTGAGTTTGTGCTACTTGCTGCACCTCATAAGTTTTGCACTGTTCCTCAGCAATTTTGCGATCGGTTTGAGTTTGCATCAACTCTGCAGGTGGCAAAATATCCCCGATTAAAGTATCAATTGCCTGCACGTCGTAGGTACGCAAAGCTGCTTTGATATACTCGGCGGCTTCCGCTTGTCTGCCGCTTCTTGCGGAGAGAAAATCTAATACAGAATAAGCTTGAGCCGAATTGCGGAAATAATTCCCAATTGTCGGCTGCAAAACGTGGTCTACTAAATTCTGCATCGAACCGACGCGAGAAATCACTTTTGGAGCATCCAAAGCTCCTACGTGAATAATCTGAGCTACTTCTAAATCAAAGGCAAAACCGTCTTGAGAACGCACAGTTAAAGACGAAAGTTTAGAGTCGTAACTGTGCCTTTCTGTTTTGCCAGACCAATTCAATACTATATTAGTAGTCGGCACTAACTCTACTTTTAAAATGCGAGTGTTCAGCGGATGTTTGCCCGGATAAAGAGGAGTCACCCAAACGCCTTTATTGCCGACATTTACTAAATTTCCGTGAGTGAAAGCAGCGCCGCTCACATCTTCTGAGGTTTTGCCGACATAGGAAATAACCGCGCCGACATAGCCGATCGGGATTTCGGTCATCGCCACTTGGTCAACCCCGACAAACCAAGGATTTAAGTTCCACGAACCGGAAAGCAAAACCTGTTCCTGCAAACCGCGCCGCCCGCCGGCGCTGATAAATTTCTGGGCGTTTTGGAAGTTGTCGTGATTCGGGATAATCGGGCCGGCAATTTCGCCATCTTGGATCGGAACGCCGTCATAAGTTGTGACGACTCCCACTTTATCGGGAGCAATTTTGTAGAGTTTCAACTGTTCCGCTGTCATCCCGTGTTTGGGAGCATTAGCTGCTGTAATTACCGTAAATAATGCCGTATTGATCCGATAGCTGCCGCCCGTCAGGATGCCGAGTTGGCGACCTTTTTCCCCGCCACCTTTAAGGAATTTGCGAGCATCTTGAAAATTGTCGCATTCTGTGATTTTGCCTAGGATGCGCTGCGGCGGAATCGACTCGCCGGCGGCGGCGATAATTAAAGCAATTTCACCTTGGGGAACTACAGTCAGAGACTCTTTGCGAACGTTGTACTGCAAAGGCCAATAACCCCAATGCCAACCGGGGGGCAAAGTATCAGCTTGATATCCAGCTTCTCCGTTTAAGGCAATTAAATCTCCAGGCGGTAAAGACTTGCCGCCGAAGCTAAACTTTTTACTGACAATGCCAACTTCCCGATCGCCAATTACTACCAATCCGCCAAAAAATAGCGGCAGCACCAGAATAATTATCATACCGCCGATCGCGATCGGGATAAATCCGCCCGGATCGAGCTGCATTGTCTGCACCGGAACAGTGCTGCGTAACTGCCCTAACTGCAAGCTAGAATCAGGTTTTGCGACTAACTGAGTCGAGGTTTGATTTGCGGGGGGGATATTGCTAGCTGCTAATACCGGCGAGGGTTTCAAACTGGTTGTTGCACTAAGTGCTAAAGACGCCGAAACAGCGGCTGCAAACTGTTTTAAAAAGCGGACTTTGACTTGAGATTTGGACAAAAATGAATAAAGCATTTTTTTTGAGCAGGGCTAATTTGTCCTAGGAGCTCCAGCTTAGCCTTACTAAAAAGTTTTGGCGTAAAACTTAAGGTCTTATTTATCATTATTTGCCGTCATAATAGTCATATTTCTCAGTAAAAATACTTATAATTAAACTACAGGCTGACAATCCCCCGTTTTAATGCGGAAATCGCGGCCTGCGTGCGATCGCTAACTCCCATTTTGCTCAAAATATTGTTGACGTGAAACTTGACGGTACTTTCGCTGATGTGCAAAACTTCACTAATCTCGCTGTTGCTTTTACCCGCGACTATGAGGCGGATGACTTCTAATTCGCGATCGCTCAGTTCAGGCCCACTCAGGCGATCGGCTAACTTAACACCCACTGCCAGCGGAATATACTTTTTACCCTCAAAAACAGTCCGAATTGCTGCTAAAAGCTCCTCTGGTTCCGCATCCTTAAGCAAATAGCCCTTAGCGCCAGCTTGCAATCCGCGATAGATGTTTTCATCGCCGTCATAAGTCGTCAGCACCACAATCCGGGCGCTGGAAAACTCCGCACAAATCGCAGCAATGGCGGCGACTCCATCCATTTGGGGCATCCGCATATCCATAAGGGTGACATCGGGCTGATATTCGCGGAACATTGTTAATGCTTCCTGTCCGTTGCTAGCTTGTGCGACAACAGTTAAATCTGATTCATTATCCAGCAGCGCCACTAAACCTTGCCGCACAATATAATGATCGTCGGCAATTAAAACACGAATAATATTTGATTGGTTAATCATGTTTACCCTGTTAATCTTATCAAAAAAAACTGAAGTTCTCACTACCAACTTACTATCTATAGTCATCCTAAATGATTCAGATAAATTTGTAGGGGTAGTGCTAAGAGTGCCTACCCCCTATCTATCGGGCAACCGAGCGTGGGATTGCCCCTACAATAATTATGCAAATGATTTAGGAGTGCTATATAGTCATCCTAAATCATTTGTGAATTTCTTACTCTCTCCCTTTGGTAAGGGGAGGGTGGGGGTCGGGTAAAAAATTTACTACTTATTTAGGATTGCTATATGGTGCGAAATGTGCACATTAGGAGCGCGAATTAAATAACTTACAATTTTAATTGTTATTGTGGGATGGGCGTCCCGCCCGTCCAAAAAGGACGGGCGGGACGCCCATCCCACAAACTTGTGGAAGTTATTTAATTCTCATTCCTTAGTTTACTAGCGATTAACTGAAACTATAACTTCTGTTCCGTTTCCGGGGTGGCTGTTTACTGTTAGCTGCGCGTTAATGCGATCGGCGCGTTCTCTCATGCCCAATAAACCAAAGCCATTCCTAAAACAGATACTTTCTGTATCAAATCCCTCTCCGTTGTCTTTCACCCGCAAAATAAACTTGGATGTTTCGTAAACCAACTGAATTTTGATCGCTGTAGCTTGTGCATATTTGAAAATATTTGTTAATGCTTCCTGCCCGATCCGCAACAGGTTATTTTCTACCTCTAATGGTAGGGAATATGCCGTGCCAACCACTTCAAAAATAGTGTGCGTATCAGTATCTGATGACATTTGTTTGGCAATTTGGTTGAGAGCGCTATACAAGTCGCCATCTTCTAACAGTTGCGGGCGTAAAGATTCTACGGATCGCCGTGCTTCAGCAAGTCCAGAGCGAGCCAATTCGCAGACTGTTTTCATGTGTGCTTGTGCTTGTTCGGGATTCGCTGCTATTACCCGTTCGGCGGCTCCCAAATGTATGATGATGCCTGTAAAAGTTTGCGCTAAAGTGTCGTGAATTTCCCGGGCCATGCGGTTGCGCTCTTCTAAAATATTTTGGTCTATGAGTTGTTTAGACAGCCTTCTCAGACGCAATTGATTTTCCACGCGCACTAAAATTTCTTGTTGTTGAAAAGGTTTTGTAATGTAGTCTATTCCGCCCACAGAGAAGGCTTTTACCTTATCGAAAACTTCTTGCAAAGCGCTGATAAAAATTATTGGAATATCTTGAGTTTTCGGAGTAGCTTTGAGCTGAGCGCAGACTTCATAGCCATCCATGTGAGGCATCATAATATCGAGTAAAATTAAGTCGGGTAAGTTGGCATTGATAAAGTTTAGAGCTAATTTCCCACTGGGAGCTAGGTGAACTTTATACCCAGCGACAGATAGTATCCCGCTTAAAAGTTTTAAATTCTCAGGACAATCATCAATAACTAAAATACTTTCTTCGCGGGTAAAACTGAGGTTTTTGTTCATGTTTCATCCCTTAATGTGTGTATTAAATTTAGCAACTGTTCGTACTGAAAATTTTTAATGCAAGCGGCGCTCGCCCTAGCTAAGGGCTGATTGATTTCGCGAATTTGACTGATGACTGTTTGCATCTGTTCCAAATCGAGATTGCTAATAGCTTGCTGAAGATTGGCTACTAACTCAGGAGGCAATTCAGAAAAAGCGCTTTTTGTCAATACATTTACTTCATTTTCTGTGAAACTGGGGGCAGCATTTAGTTCTTCAAAAACGAATTGTACCCCGATATGTTTGTGCAGAATATCAAATATGTTTGCTTCTCTAAATGGTTTGCGAACAAAATCATCGCAGCCGGTAGAAAGGATAACGGCTTTCTCTTCCTCAAAACTACTTGCTGTTATGGCAACAATTGCTGTCTGGGGTAGGCACGGGGGCACTACCCCTACAAAATCCTCGTTTTCCGTAGGGGCAATCCCCCTGTGGTTGCCCTCTTTAATTTGTTTGGTTGCTTCATACCCATCCATCACCGGCATCCGCATATCCATAAAGATTAAGTGCGGTGAATATTGCTCCCACTTTTCTATTGCTTCTCTCCCATTTTGGGCTTCGTAGACTTCAAAACCGATCGCGGAAAGCAGTTTAACTAGCAGTTGGCGGTTGTCAAAAGCGTCGTCTGCAACGAGAATTCGATAGCGGGGTTGATTGGGTGCGATCGCAATAACTCGTCTGGTTGGCTGTTCCCGTTGGCGATCGGCACTTTCAACTGCATTAACTTTAATGTCAAATTTGAAAATAGTACCGCCTCCCGCACGAGAACAGACTGTCATTTCACCTCCCATTAACTGTACAAAAGAACGTGCGATCGTTAAACCTAATCCTGTTCCTTGTTGCGATTCTTCCCCGGTTTTGGTTTGAACAAAAGCTTCAAATATCTTGTCTAATTCACTAGCCTCAATCCCATCTCCTGTGTCTTCAATCTCAAAGCAGATTTGCTGAGCAAAATCGTGATTTTTAATTTTCACATGAATGCTGCCTTCCGAGGTGAATTTAATCGCGTTAGAAAGCAGGTTAATCAAAATTTGGCGCAATTTTATTTCATCAGTTCGCACATATTGTGGCACGTCGGGCATCCGCTCTACTAATAACTGCAATCCCTTCTTTTCTGCCGGAAGTTGGAACATATCTTCGATGTCATCCAGCAGGCGGTGGAGGTCAAAATTGCTCTCGTTGAGAGTCGTGCGTCCTGCTTCTATTTTGGACAAATCTAATACTTGGTTAATCAGTTCAAGCAAATGTTCTCCGCTGCGGGTGATAATACTCAGGTGTTCTTGCTGTTCCTGCAATAGGTTAGAAGAACGATTCATTAATTGGGAAAAACCCAGAATTGCATTGAGGGGAGTCCGCAATTCGTGACTCATATTTGCGAGGAATGTACTTTTTGCTCGGTTGGCTTCTTGTGCTGCGTCTTCGGCTCGTTGTCGTTCGATGATTTCTCGCTGGAGTTCGAGAGTGCGATCGCTCACTTGCTGTTCTAAAGTGCGGTTGTAGTCGGCTAAAACTTTTTCGGCTTGTTTGCGATCGGTGATGTCTTGAAATGTGGCGATCGCATAATTAATTTTACCAGTTTCATCCACAATTGGTGTGCTGGAAACTTCCAAGGAAACAATTTTATCAGGTCGGTGGAACTCGATATCATCTACTTTGACCGTTTCACCCGCCAAAGAACGCACGATTGGCATTTTTGCGGTGGGATATAACTCGTTAGTTCCCGCGAGATACAGTTGACAAGCTTCTGCTAACTTCTCAGTATTTGCTTCGGGTATTGTGGGAATGGCACTTAGTTGATGTGCTGTCTGATTTGCGTAGGTAATTTGTCCGGTGGTGTCATGCACGGCTACCCCGATCGGCATAGCATTGATAAATTGAGTCAGTCGGTTTTCGCGTTCTTTTACTTCTGTGTAGAGTTTAGCATTGGTAAGTGCGATCGCCGCTTGTCCCGATAGCAATTGCAAAACTTCCAGGCGATCGGGAGTAAAAGCTTGTGCGGTAAGGTTATTTTCGAGATAAACAATAGCAGCCAGTTGACCTTGATTCATCAAAGCAGCACACAAAATAGACTTGGGCTGACGTGCTTTGATGTAAGAATCATTCGTAAAGTTGCCTTCACGAGTGGCATCATTTAACACCACATTTTCTTTAGTTCTAGCGACATAATTGATAATTGTTTCGGAAAGTTCCGGGAAATTTTCAACAGGCTCAGATTGCAACACTGTTATCCGTTCATCATTGATTGCACCTTCAGCTTCAATCACCAATTGACCCTGCTTTTTTAGAATCAAATAGCCTTTTTGAGCGCCGACATTTTCAATCAAATTTTTCATCAATCTGGAGAGTAATTTATCCTGTACAATTTCGCCCGAAATTGCCTCGGAAGCTTTCATTACTGTAGCGATATCCAAGGAAGAACTAGAACGGCTGTCAGTCGTTGATGTAGTGGTTGAAATGGCTTTATTTGTATGGCGATGGAGCGTAAATAATTGCGGATATCGCGTTTCTAAATCTTTGACTTTAGCCGCCGCACCCCAGAGTTGATAGCAGTAACGGGATTCCTGCATATAAGCTTTGGCTGTGAGTTCTTTTCCCCTGGATAAATAGAACTTGGCGGCGAGTTCGTAAGCGAGGGCGGCTTCATGGATATACTCGTGTTCTTTGGCTAGGGAAATCGCGCGATCGTAACAGTCGATCGCCCGTGCATCTTTACCAATAACCCGATATCTTTCTGCCTCAACTAAATTAAATTTGTGCGAGTGATTCATCGGGGCGTGATACGCCCATTTTTTCATTTTTTTCTGATTAGCCGTGACTTTTTTTAAACAGTGCTTTTTCTCGTTTTGAGAAGCATTAGAATAAAACGAAAGCTGAGCCAGCGACTCATAAAAATAGCAGTATGATACTTGAAGAGTTCCAGCAGCACTCTCTACATACTGCATTGTGGAAGCTGCATTTGATACAGCTTCAGCATATTGCCCAAATAAATAACAGAGAATCATTTTATAAAAATGCAGGGCAAAAATCGAAGTGCGATCGTTAGCTTCCGTTAACAGTGATAGCGCAGTCCGCTCATCATAGGCATCCCCAATTAAATAGCAGGGATTTTCCGACTTACCTAATAAATTAAAAACCGACTGCTGTAAAGGTTTAATCTGCCAAATAATCGGGTCATATTTTGATTGTTCTATTGCCTCGCCATAAGTAGCAATATCGCCTTCCAGCCCTGACAATTCAGCGCCGAAGAGGTACGAATAACCGCAGTAAGTTTGAGACGCACAAGCACGTTCTTCCACTTGTCCTGTTTCCAATCCGCTTTTGTAAGCCTCCAACAAAGATGGCAACGTTTCTTTAGCTGGCGCTTTCCAATGACGGATGAAGTCATTAAATGGAAGCAGGACTTTAGTTTTTAATTCTGGCTTGCCAAATTGATCCAACATCCTCAATGCTAGCTGACCAAATTTATAACCACCTTCAATATCTCCCACCACTCCGCACAAAATTAATCCATAAACTGCATAAGCATGGAGAGACTCAGGATAGTTGCCATACTTTACAGATAAAATCACCTGCTTAAACACAATTAAAGGCATGAGTTTAGGGGCCACGCCATAGGCGACAGTAGTCATAAATGACAAGATACGCAGTGCGGCTTGTTTAGAAGGATCGCTTCCTTGAGGTAGATTGGCTAAATCCTCAATGCGTTTCCCAGCTAGGGTTAACTTAACTTCCAGCAATCCGATTATGCTATCTAGATTGTTAGGCTTTGCGGGCAGTTTGACTCCCAACTGCCTCAGAATTTTTAGCCCCAGATTAATTGCCATATCTAGTTGATTTTGGGCAGCATGAGTACCCATTTTTACCTCGATCGTTTTGACGCGATCGAGCACTGTTTTAGCATTAGTTAGTACGAGGTTGCCTAAACTTTCCATCTGCTCAAAATCGCCCAATATGTAAGCTAGCTCTGCGGCTTCTTGATGCAGTTGCAAACTTAGCTGGTATTGCACCACCCAACTGTTTTCTGTCAGCAAATTTATCCCCGTTTGCAGATAGTTGAAAGCTGACTGATAAGCTGCCGATGCCTTTGCTTTTTTGCCCGCCCTCAGATTTAACTGAGCCAGTTCATCTCTTTCTGTTTGATGGAAAATTAGCTCGCAGCCGAAATTGAGTTGATTAACAATGTCAAAAATTTGTTCTTCTGTGGGACAGGCATCTTGCCTGTCATCGGCGAGGGTATTTTGCAGCAGCAGTTTTCCTATTTGATGGTGAACCGCTGGCTTATCTTCTTCGGAAATCAGGGAATAAGTGGCTTGCTGAATTCTGTCATGAACAAACTTGTATTCGATGGATTGGGTACTAGGTAATTTACCTGCAATTTCTAATTCCACATCTCCCATATTCCCCAGCAACACGACTAAATTTTCTGCTACGGCTGCGTACAAATCATCCGCAGTTTGTTCCACAGATTTTTTGCAAAGTGAGGCGAGGGTTTTCAGATCGAATTGATTGCCAATGCAGGCTGCTATCTTTAACGTTTCCTGCGTATTCTGTGACTGTTGTTGAATTTTGCCAGCCATCAATTCGACAACATTATCAGTGAAATTTCTCGCTTGAATTTCTTCTAAATTCCACTGCCAACTCCCCTGTCTCCCCTCTTGGTAACGCTGGGCTGCTTCATTCTCTTGTAGCGGCAATCCCCCCGTCGTTGCCCCGATATCTGAAACCCCTACCCCATCGTCTATGGGCTGGGCGGCCACGTGGGCACCGCCCCTACAAAACCCTGGTTTTCCGTAGGGGCAATCCCCCCGTGGTTGCCCCGAAACAGCCCTGGAGGTAAAGTCAAATTGTAAGAGTCCTTCTGTATAAAGCGATTTGAGAAATTCATTCATAAAGAAAGGATTTCCGCCCGTCTTGAGAAACACTAATTCGGCAAGGGAGTTGACTCTTGCTTCCGGGCAATTCAGGGCATCGGCAATCAGTTGAGTAACAGAGGATAAATCCAAAGGTGACAGGAAAATGCGATCGACTTTTGCCCCATTTTTGACAATCTCTTCAATTGTTAGCATTAACGGATGAGCAGCAGAAACTTCGTTATCCCGATAAGCCCCAATTAAAAACAGTCCCGCTGGCGAAGCATTCATCAGCAGTTGCATCAGCTTCAGGGATGCCCCGTCAGCCCACTGCAAATCATCGATAAATATTGTCAGTGGATGTTCGGGTTTGGTAAAAACTTTAATGAAGTTTTGAAACACAAAATTAAAGCGATTTTCCGCTTCTGCCGCACCCAATTCTGGCGGCGCAGGTTGCTTGCCGATAATTAATTCAATTTCGGGAATTACGTCAATAATAACTTGACCGTTAATTCCCAATGCGTCTAATAACTTTTCCCGCCATTCTGTGAGATTGGCTTCGCTTTCTGCTAACAGTTGTTTAGCTAAATCCTGAAAAGCATTGACAATGGCGCTGTAGGGAATATTGCGCTGATATTGGTCAAATTTCCCGGAGATAAAATAACCGCGATGTTGAGTAATCGGTTTGTATAATTCTTGCACCAAAGCTGATTTGCCGATACCAGAATATCCCGAAATCAGCATCATTGAGCTTGTGGCACAGGCATCTTCCCCATGTCCACTTGTGGCACAGGCATCTTGCCTGTGACTGCTTGTGGCACAGGCATCTTCCCCATGTCCACTTGTGGCACAGGCATCTTCCCCATGTCCACTTGTGGCACAGGCATCTTCCCCATGTCCACTTGTGGCACAGGCATC
>NZ_JAUBOV010000038.1:0-51090 GCF_036700405.1 Microcoleus sp. T3_D1 | reverse complement strand
TCTTGCCTGTGACTGCTTGTGGCACAGGCATCTTGCCTGTGACTGCTTGTGGCACAGGCATCTTGCCTGTGACTGCTTGTGGCACAGGCATCTTGCCTGTGACTGCTGACTGTTTCAAAAGCTGTTAGTAAACTATCAATTTCTCGCTCTCTGCCATAAAGTTTTTGCGGGATTTGAAAACGGTCAGAAATATCTTGACATCCTAGCGGAAAAACTGATATATTGTTAGCGCTATGCAGTTGATTTAAACATTCTTCTAAATCGAGTTTAATGCCGATCGCACTTTGATACCGCTCCTCAGCATTTTTCCCCATCAACTTCATCACAATATCGGAAACAATTTGCGGAATTTCGGGATTCACCTGAGATGGAGACAAGGGCTGTTTAGCGAGGTGACTGTGTACCAATTCCAGCACATCCTGAGTGTCAAAAGGCAGTTGGTATGTCAGCAGTTCGTAAAAGGTAGCCCCCAGGGAATAAAAATCCGTGCGGTAATCTAAACTTCGATTCATTCTGCCGGTTTGTTCCGGCGACATATAAGCAAGAGTTCCCTCTAAAAAGTTGGGATTTTTGATGGTGTAATTCTCGCGCGTCAACTGCGTGGAAATGCCAAAATCGATAATTTTGAGTTCGCCGCTAGCTGGATTGAAGACAATATTTGAAGGGTTAATGTCTTTGTGAATGATGTGGGCGCTGTGAATTTGTTGTAAACTTTCTGTAGTGGCGATCGCAATTCGCAAGAATTCTGCAATACTAAATTTTTGCTGCTGCATCCAAATTTTCAAGGATTCGCCGCCAAAATCCTCTAAAAACATCACCAGCGTGTTTTGATATGGCTGCAAATCATAGGCTTTTATACAGCCGCTCAGGTTCAGAGATTGTGTAATTTTATACTCTGTGCGATAGCGGGCGAGTTCTTGGGGTGTGGGATAATTTTCTTTAAGGACTTTGAGCACGACGGGGAGACAGTCGGGTTGTCGGAATCCTCGGTAAACCAGGGAGTTTGCGCTTTCGTAGATAAGCTCTGTGACTTCAACGCCAGGAAAAGTGAGCATATTCAGCCTGCGGTCAACTTTGCCGTCGAACATAGCATAAATTTGCTCCTCACACCAGATGTGCGTGAGCCATCAGTCGATTTTAGATTTTAGATTGCGACTTACGCACGGGCTGTCAGAAACCGGGTTTTTTACCAAAATCCTTCATCGCAGCCCGCAGATTCAGCAAAAAACCCGGTTTCTTTGGCTTAATGCGTAGTTCCTAATAACCGCAATGGACGAGATACGGTTGGAGTTTCCGGCAGATTTCATCATAGCTATTTTCCACTTCTGGCAATAACTTCACGGGACGAGGAGCGATCGATCTTTCATAGTCTACAGTAGTTTTTGTTTCTAGTTGTAGAAACTCCAATACCTTCAGGATAGTTGACTCTGGGGATTGACATAAATCCTCATACTTAATAGATATATAATCGGTTGTTGGCAGCGCTCGAATATTTTCCCAAAAATAAGTCGTAGCTAGCATAGATGTTTGAGTCACTTGACGTATCCCCAAGCCAAATAAACTCGAATACTTAATCCGAAAAAGCAAACGCCGCAGGGGGTTGTCAAATATCTTGCGATACCGCTTAGAAATTAGCTGCGTGTAGGGACTTTTAACAGAAAGCATCAAGCGCGCCGCTTTTAACTTAGAATTCATCACATGGATTGGATGGGGAGCATCTCAGTTTTGCATTTACAGTGCGAGCGTCCCCGCTCGCGTATTGTACAATACGCGAGCGGGGACGCTCGCACTACAATAAAAAAAATGCTTTTTACAAAACTGAGATGCTCCCATTGGATGTCGGTGAATAAACACAAACTTAGCTTTAGGTAAAACACTCTTGATATACATAAAGTGGGGAAAACACCAGGGATTTTTGAGCAAGAGAGATTTGTCTGAATTGGAAGCAAATTGAATTTTATGACAGAGTTGCACAAACAAAAGCAGGTTTTCAGGGTTCAAGTAAGAGTCATAGCCAGCATTTCTGAGAATAAATCCATACTCTTCTGGTAAATCGGGAGTAGGCTTGACTTTATCGAACAGGCGATCGCTGATTTCCAAGGATTCAAACAAATTTTCCAACTCTTGACGAGTTTGCTCTTGGCTTCCATTTATATGGTTATCCAAGATTTCATCATATTTGATGATGTGAGCAGCCTTGAGGTAGTTAAAGCACTCAGTTGCAGCCAATATTTGATATAGTACCGTCGTTCCCGAACGATGATCTCCCATAATAAAAATTGGAGTAAAATCGACTTTCTCTAGCAAGTGAAGGTAGGGTTCATCTGGGATATTGTTGATTTGTCTGGCTGGCATATTTTAAGCTTCCGTATGAGGTTAAAGTTTTTTTGTTGTAGTGGGATGAGTAGTTGGTGTTGGGCGTTGGGGCGATCGCTTGGAGAAACTCAGGAATGGGACGCAGGCTTTAGTTATTGCAAGAGAGTGTTACCAGTATATAGTTGTATGCGATCTGCGATACCTAGCCAAAAGTTCAGGTAATCTTCTCAACTAAAGGTGAGTTAAAGCTAAGTTGTTTTTATAGGTTCAAAACTCTACTTTGAGCTAGCTACTTTAGGCAGGAAATTTTCTAAACTAAATTTACGCAAAGGCCAGCCATAGCCTAGCCGGAAAAAATCAATTAAGGAGTAACTTCCTTAACAATTAAATCAGGAGCAAATCTCATGTCTTTTGAATTTGAAAGCGTCAATCATTTTTTTCAAGAAGTATCACAAGATCCAGAACTCCAGCTACAGTTCCAATCCGTAACGGATCGGGAAAGCTTAGTGGATAAAGCGGTAGCCCTGGGCAAAGAAAAAAGCTACAATTTCTCCTCAACAGAGGTTTCTGAGTGGCTGGAGTCGATGACGCCCCAGCATCAGAGTCAGTCAGATACTTCAGGCGAGTTGTCTGACAGTGAATTGGAGGCTGTTGCTGGCGCTGGACCTGTTGGAGGTGCTATAGGAGCCGCGGGAGGTGCTATAGCTGGATTTTTCAGCGCTCTTGTCACAGGAAAATTCGATGAGATCGGTGAGAAAATGCTAGAAGGAGCTGTTGCTGGGGGTGTCGCCGGTCTCCTTACTCCTGGAGCATAGGTAATCTTTTGTTGAATCCAACACCGAAATCAAAAGGAGCAATCAGATGGACAGCACTAATCAGTTTTCCCGAGAACTTGAGCAAGATTCGGCCGTACAACAGCAACAGTCGCCAGCCAATTCTGTTGCTGAAGAATTGAACGATACGGAATTAGATGCGATCGCAGGCGGTTTGGGTTTTATGTTTCAAGATTGGCATAATATCCCCCGCTTCTCTCCGAGAACTTATGACGCATTTGCGGGTAAAAAAGTGGGATAGCAGGCAACTTTGCTAGGAGTTGGTTCAATCGCTTTTGGAAACAAATTTCACTAATTGTGCAAGGAGAAAACCTCAATGGAAAGCAACAATAAATTTTCCCAAGAAGTACCGTCCGAATCCCAACAAGAAAATTCAACTAATCAAGAATTGGACGAATTGGAATTAGATGCGATCGCGGGTGGCTGTTCCGATGCTGCGGATCAAGCTCGGGCTGCTGGTATCCCTGTTCTCACAATCAACCAACCGCCTCCAAAACTGCGCTTGACAATCCCTACGAAGATGTTGGAACTTTTGGGTTCATAACACAAGTTAAAAACGTTACACCCGCAGTCCGGCAGTCCGGCAGGGGTTTAAACCCCTGCCTCATAGCATAAGTCCTCTCAAAGAGGACTAATAAGTTATATCAGATCCGGTCGATTCGAGGGCGATCTAAAAAGGTTTGTAGTGCGGACAACAGTACGCAGCATTTTGCGGACTGTTGTCCGCACGAGCGATCGAATCTTATTGCGGTCGAGCGACCGAATCTAATATTATTCAGTCCTCTTTGAGAGGACTTTCGCTATGAGACAGGGAATTAATTCCCTGTCGGACTGTGGCATAAATCTTAAGTTAAAAGGACGAAAAGTCAAGCCTCAGTTCCTACAAAATACCTGTAATTTATTATGGATGCAATACAGCCAGTATACCTCATGCAGCAAGCCCCCGATATGAGTAACACTACAATATTTAGCGTTGGCTTAGTTATCGCCTGCTTGCTATTGCTAATTTTGTTGTGGTTGCCCGATTTGGTAACAAAAGAATAAGCCTAATTTGGCTCGATTCATAGTGATGGCTGTAGGGGCGGGTTCACCGAAATCTCTCGGACCGATCGAACAATCCCATAAACCCGCCCTCCCCCGCCTTGATTTACATCAACATTTTCCCAATAAATTAGCGGTACATTGGTATTGTTGGTGGGGTGGGGGCGGGTTTACGAGATTGTCGATTTTTGCCAGATATTGTTGGTGAACCCGCCCCTACGGGTTGGATTTACATCAACATTTTACCCCGTAAATTAGCGGTACATTTGTATTGTTGGTGGGTAGGGCGGGTTTACGAAATTGTATATTTTTGCCAGAGATTGTTGGTGAACCCGCCCCTACGGGTTTGTGAAATCGCGTTTACATTACTCTAATTGCCGCGCCACTAATCTAGCAAATAATCCTCCCTGTTTTACCAATTCCTCAAACGAACCGAATTCCACCAAACGGCCGGCTTCAATTACATAAATGCGATCGGCATTGCGAATCGTACTCAGGCGGTGGGCGATGACAACTCGCGTCACATTCAACTTATCCAAACTCTCAGTAACGATCGCCTGCGTGCGGTTGTCCAAAGCACTCGTAGCTTCATCCATCAGGATAATCTTTGGTTTGACAACCATCGCGCGCGCAATTAACAATCTTTGCCGCTGTCCTCCCGAAAGATTCGTGCCGCCCTCGCTGACAACCGTGTGCATTCCCATCGGCATTTGTTCGATATCGGCGGCTAAACCGGCCATTTGCGCCGCTTCCCAAGCTTCCTCCTGCGTTACCATCGCCCCGCAGGTAATATTGTCAAAGATCGAACCAGCATTAATTCTGCCGTTTTGCAGCACTACTCCTAACTGCCGCCGCACAGCTTGAACGTCGAGGCCTGCTAAATCTTGATTGTCGTAATAAACAGTGCCGCTTTGTGCTATTTCAAATCCCAATAACAGCCGAAATAATGTTGATTTGCCGCTACCAGACGGCCCGACGATCGCGATAAATTCCCCCGGTTGAATATTGATGCTGACATCATCTAAAATTGGGGGCCCGTCATCGCGGTAGCGGAAAGTGGCGCGATCGATCGTAATTTGACCTTTCAAGCGGCCGGGATCGGCTTTTGTCGGGTCAGATTCCGGGATGCCCTGGACGATCGGTTTGGCGCGCTCCCACAGCGGTACAATTCCTAAAATATCAGTTAGGGTATTGCTCAAATCTGTGACGCCAGAAAGAAAGGTGCCGAAGGCGGAATTAAAAGCAAGAAAGGTTCCCATATTCAGTCCGCCTCCTTCTGTTTGAGAGGTTTGCATGAACACAATTGCAAACCAAAACATCAGAATAGAACTGACTAACGGCAGCGCTTCGTTAAACACAGAAACGCTGTCGTCAATTCGTTTAATTCCAGTTCTTAATTTAATTTGTTGGCTGTATTTTTTCGCCCAAGCTGCAAAAGCTCGCCCTTCGGCGGCCGCTACCCGCAGCTTTGAGACTCCGTTAATTAGTTCTACTGTCAGCCCGTTAATGTCGCCCTCTCCTGTTTCCATCTGCCGCTCTTTTGGGATTAAGAGCAAGCTGGATGTGACTGTTACTATAACCGCGATAAGAGTTAAACCAATTCCGACTAAAGTCAGCGGCAGGCTGTAAATAAACATCAGCCCCAAATTCAGCAGGGAAAATATCGCGCTCAAAAGTGTCCGCTGCGTCGCGCCGCTGAGTTGGGCGCGAATTTGATTAACTGCTAATAAGCGAGTTAGCAAGTCCCCAGATGAATAGCTGCGAAAAAACGCCGGTTTTAATCTCAGCAATCGATCCCAAACTGCCGGCTGGAGAGTGCCACTAGCAGCATTTTCGATCCGCAGGGTCAGAATTGTTTGGGCGATGCTAAATACAGCCCGTCCGATCGCGGCAACTAACAATACCAGCCCTAACTGCCACAGTAACAAACGATCGCTGTCAGGAATAGCATCATTGACCAAAATCGAGGTAGCTTGCGGCGTCACCATCCCCAGCAGCGTTCCCAATATCCCCAGCCCGAAAGCAGCGATCGTGTCTTTTTCGTAGCCCTTCGTCCCGAAGCGAAACAGTTCCGCAGCGTTGCGAACTAATAGCGGCAGCGGCCGGTAAAACATGAGAGTTTCTGACGACAACTCTTGGGCGATTGCTTTAGTTACCCGTTTGCGAGTGCGATCGATCGGATCGAACAAAGTATAACGAGATCCCTTACCGGGCAACAAAGCTACAGGTCGATCGTCGGACTTTGTATAAGCCAATAGCGGGCCGCAGTTCTGCCGCCACCAATCTCCAACCAGCAACACGCGGCGGGTGCGAAATTGGGACGATCGCGCGATCGCCTCGATCGGATCTTTAACTCGACTCAAGTCTTCGGAACCCGCCGGGGGATTGACGGTTATACTTTGTGCCTTACCTACAGCCCCAGCAGCGATTAACAGAGGCGTTCCTTCCTCAAACAAGGCAGTTTTCCGGGGATGCAGCACCTCGGTTAACTCTCCCAAAGCTGTCTGAGTTACTTGGCGGTTTAGCTGTTCGCGTTCCTGAAAGCGCCGGAATTCCTCGGCTTTTTGCTGGGAAACCAGCAAGTTCAAGCAGCAGCAGAAATACTCGTGCAGCAAAGCTAAACTCGCGGGCAGCCAGTCGGCATTTTCCACCTCTGCTGTTGAGAAAATTTGCACCTCAACTTCCCCGCAGGCCGCCAGCAGCATATTCCCAGCCAAAGGAAATGCTGGGGAAGCGGAATTTAACTTCAATTCCCCGACACTCGCATCGCCCGACGAGACGCGCACGCAGACAACTGTTCCCGGAGGCGATCGCAGAATTTGACCGGGAAGTAGCGATATCTGCTGCGAGGCTGCTGCGACAACCGCAGTTTCTGGGGCAACTTTTTCCTCCGGGGCGTGAAGCGCAGCTATCCCGTAGGGAATCACTCGTTCTCCCAAATGCTGTATCCACCCTTCCACAAGCGATCGCGTTTTGCCGTCACCAGCAGCAACTAAAGCGGCACAATCTGCGATCGCGATCGGTTCCAGTTCCGTTTCGGCGATCGCGATCGCCAGAAGTCCCCAGCCAGCTTTTAAATTTTCTCCCCCCCTTGTAGGGGCGGTGCCCCCGTGCCCGCCCTGGTTGGGGGGGGTAATGGCGCCGAACAAAGCCTCGCCGGCACCGACGCCGAACAGATAATGGCGGTTTCCCGCAGGCTTCTCACTTTGTATCGGGGCTGCAAAGACTGCGATCGCGCCCGACTTAACAATCCATACCTGATGCGGGTCATTCAGCAGCAGCGGTTCATTTCCTTTAATTCGGTGCAGTTTCTTAACAGGATTTAGATCGAGCATAGCTAGTAATTTGTGATTAGTAATATCAAGTCGGGCAGGGGTTTAAAGGCCTGCGTCAAAGAAGAAAGTTCGATGGAATCGATCGGGCTAATCCACAGATCCGCCGGGGATTAAAATCCCCGTCTCATAGCTAAAGTCGGTTAAAACCGACTCAATAGCTAATAACAATTTAATGGGTCGTTGCACATATTTTGCTCCCCCTAAATCCCCCTTAATAAGGAGGACGAAATATCGGATAATTGTCCCCCCCTTATTAAGGGGGGTTAGGGGGGATCGTATTCTATACAGCCTCATAAAAAATTGGTATAAGACTGAATAGCCAAATCAAACCATCATTCATTTCAGTCCTCTTCAGAGGACTTTAGCTATTAGACAGGGAATTCATTCCCTGGCGGACTGTCGGGTTGGCTACTGTATTTCTGCTATTTATTCTTCATTCCCAACCAAAAGAGCATAAGATCCTCCCAGCTTTTGCAACTCCTCATGAGTGCCTCTTTGAACTACTTTCCCCCCTGCTAGCATAATAATTTCATCGCAATCTCGAATCGTGCTCAAACGGTGAGCAACCACAATACAAGAAGTACCGCGACGCCTCAAATTGCGATCGATAATTAACTCTGTTTCAGCATCCAGAGCACTTGTTGCTTCATCCAGCACCAACACCGCTGGATTCCTCACTAATGCCCTGGCAATTTCCAAGCGCTGCCGCTGTCCGCCACTCATATTTGTCCCCCCTTCATTGAGTTGAGCATCGTATCCTCCCGGCATATTCAAAATAAGTTCGTGAATTGCCGCATCAATGCACGCTTGCACTAAATCTGCTTCCGGTACTGTCGGGTCCCAAAGCGTGAGATTTTCCCGAACAGTGCCGGCAAATAGAAATATCTCTTGTTCGACCATTGCCAGCGAATTTGCTAGGATAGAACGGGGAATCAAATTGCGGGGAACCCCGTCAAATAAAATTTCGCCATTCATTGGTTCGTAAAGCCCGGTCACAAGTTTGGCAATAGTAGATTTGCCCGAACCGCTGCCCCCCACTAACGCTACCCGCTGACCGGGTTTTACGGTTAAGTTCAAGTTTTCAATTAGCGGCGCTTCCAAGCGGCTGTAGCCAAAACTGACACCGCGCAATTCAATCGAGCCCTGCAAATGAAAAGAATCTGGTGCAAGGGCGGCGCGGCTGTTTCCACTATTAGAAGAATCGCGGTCTGCTTCTGGATCGATCGGGTTTTGCAGAACGTCATCAAGTCGGTTTAATTCGGCTTCTAATTCTTGCAGAGTGCTGCCAAAATTGACCAGATTGTTGACGGGTCGGAGGAATTGTTGAGTGAGACTTTGATAGGCAATTAACATCCCGATACTCAAACCCCCGTTCATCACCCGCAAGCCCCCGACAACTAAGATAGCAGTTGCAGCTAATGCCGTTAAAAATGCTGGTAATATTGACAATATTTGAGTGGGCAAAGCCAATTCTTGCTGGGCGTTGCTCATTTTGGCATAGTACCCGGCAAACTTAGAAAACAAATCGAATTCTAAACCGCTAGCTTTGACAGTTTCAATAGATTGAATGCCTGCGATCGCAGCACCGCCCACCTTACCTGTTTCCTGAGCTAATCTGGTGTTAGCATCGACGCGGCTGCGGGATAAAGATTGCAGTGCCAAAAAGTTTAAGGCTGCAAAAACAGCGGCAACACTGGTCAATACCCAGTCGTACATAACCATAATTATTGCATAGAAAACCATCATCACGGCGTCGATCGCAGTTGCAGCAAGTTTCCCCGATAAAATTTCAGCAACCTTGTCATTAACTTGGCAGCGGCTGCTAATTTCACCGGCAAACCGCTGCGCGTAAAATCCCACAGGCAAGCGCAAAGTATGCCAGAGAAACTGTCCCGACATCGAAATCGAAAGTTTGTTAGCCAGCCGCCGCAAATAGAAAAGCCGCATCCGCGCTAGCAGCCCTTGGACTGCCGCCGCAAACAGCATTCCCAGTATTAAAGGTCGCAGCCAATCGTGACGGTTTTCGACGAGAATTTCATCCACAAAAATTTGGGTAAATGCCGCGCCAGCCAAACGGGGAACAGTCAGTAATAAACCAGCAATTAAACAAAATGCGATCGCCCAACGGGAACTTTGCAATCGGGAATCTAAAGCACGGGCAATACTGGGTTTTTTCCCGCCCTTTTTAAACTCAGGCCCAGGCTCAAAAGTCAAAACAACGCCAGTATAAGCAGACTTAAATTCTTCTAGGGAAACAGTCCTCGGCCCCGATGCGGGATCGTTGAGGTAAACGCGCTTTTTCTTAATCCCCTCAACCACCAAAAAGTGATTGAAATTCCAAAAAACAATAAAAGGCGGCGGTACAATTTTCAACTCTTCGACAGTTTTTTTAAACCCTTTAGCATCTAAGCCGTAAATTCTGGCTGCTTTAAGGATATTAGAAGCTTTACTGCCATCGCGAGAAACGCCGCACTCGCTCCGCAATTGAGCTAAAGGTACCGGGTGTTGCCAGTAACTCAAAATAATTCCTAAAGCAGCAGCACCGCATTCTACTGCTTCCATTTGTAGCAGTGTGGGAGTACGAACTCGCCTTAAGTTGCGCGGTGTAACAAACTTGTGAATATCGGGTATTTTCATCGGCTATAAGGCTGAAACCCATAATAAATTTTGCTGGTATTCGAGTCTAGATCCCCCTAAATCCCCCTTAAGAAGGGGGACTTTGACTGCTCTTGTCCCCCCCTTCTTAAGGGGGGTTAGGGGGGATCTAGACTTCGATATAAACAAGAGAAACGGTCGGTGTAACGTATTTCTTGTCAGCAATTATCTATCCCTGGGGAAGAAAAAAAACTGACTAATAACGGTTAGTAAACGCCAGTCAAAGAACGAAAAATAGGAATCACGTAAGAAATCGGCGCTAACTGCCCGATTTGAACCCGAACTAGCGCCGTAGTACCGGGGGAAATCTTGAGAGGAGGCCCGTTCGAGGAAGACCATTTGTAACCGCTGATAGTGTTCGGATCTTGTTGCAATTCCACAAAAATTTGCACGGGAGCACCGCCACCAGCTATGTTTTTTGCGATGCTGTCAGCCAAATTTTCATTGCCGATAATTGACGACATATCTTGATTAGTAACCGGAAAAGGAGAAACTTGGGTTACTTTGCCGACAATGCCGCCGTAGCGTTCCCGCTTGACGACGCTAGGGGTAACTTGTACGGTCATTCCCGGTTTAATTTGCTTGCCGTCTCTGTCAGCAAAATAAACAAGACTGACCATTTTTTCGCGAGAATTTTTAGATTCAACTGTCCCGATCCTTGTACCGATGTTCAGCATTTGACCTGCAACGGCGCTAACTTCTAAAACGCGGCCGTCGTATTGGCTGGTAATTTTGCTGTCGGCCGTCAACTGATTCTGCAAGTGGGCAATCTTGCGTTTAACTTCCTGAATTTGATTTGTTTGGGCGATCGATTTTTCTAAGTCTTGTTGAGCTAGTTTGACCGCTTGGGTTTCCATGTCTTTAATCTTAGTTTTGATTTCGTCAATTTTATTCAGGTTTTGCAGGTACTCCCGTTCGGTGTTACTTTTCTGAACTTTAAGTTCTTGGAGGTTGTTTTTAATTTCGTTAAGGCGGTTGAGATTTTGCAGGTACTCCCGTTCGGTATTGGTAGCTTCTACCTTGAGTTGCTGCCGGCTGTTTTTGAGGTCGTCAATTTTATTGAGATTTTGCAGGAATTCGCGATCGCTATTGGTTTTCTGAACGTCGAGTTCCTTTAACTGCGTTTCAATATCCGCCAGTTGCATCTGAGAGTCCGCGAATTCCTGTCTCGCTTGCAGCATTACATCCTCGCTGATCGCCCTCTCTTGTTCGTAAAGAACGCGGCGAGTTTCAAACCGCTGCTGTAAAGTTTCCACCAAAGAAGTGATGTGCTGCTTTCGCTGCAAAAGACTGTCCTGTTTTTTGGCGATCGCGGCCAGAGTTTGCTGCCGCAATATCGGTGCCACTTGTTCCCGGCGCAAACTTTCTTCCAAACTTTGGCGTTTTTCTGCTAATGCTGCCAGAGTTTGCTGCCGCAGTACCGGCGCAATTTGTTCGCGGCGCAAACTTTCTTCCAAACTTTGGCGTTTTTGCTCTAATGCCGCCATACTTTGCTGGTGCAATATCGGTGCAACTGACTCCCTATTCAAGCTTTGTTGAAGGTCTTTTTGCTGCTGTTCTAGGGTTTTTAATTCCAGGGCAATTTGCTGTTTTTGCAGCTTATTAGTATCTTGTTTTTGCCCTTGCAGTTGGGCTAATTTCGCTTTTTCTTGCTCTAACTGCTGCTTGAGGTCGAGTTTATCAATTCTACCGATTTCCTGACCCCGTTTAACAACATCTCCCGGCTTGATATTTAGCTTTACCAATTGACCGGAACTAGCAGCTTGAAATTGCACGACTCTGCGGGGCAGAAGCAACACGCCTTGACCGGAAACAGTCAGCGGAATTCGCCCGATCGCACTCCAAACCCCCGCAGCAGCAACTAAACAGCCAATTGCAGTTAGTGGCAGCCACGATCGAGGACTAACCACCTGCATCATTTCGTCGAGGCGTTCCGGTGAAGATAAGCGATCGATCGCTTCGGTAGTGAAAAGTTTGTTTTGTTTTACCTGCATCAGCTAGTCCTTTCGAGAGTGCGATCGCGGCTGTAAGCAGGGGTGTATTTGAAAGGGAAATTCCTTGCAAGTCAATTGAGGCACAAACAATTTCCCAACAAACGTTCAAAGCTTCCCTACAATTACTTGAATGTTCTCACTCCTGTTTGCAGCTTGCCTGTAAAATCACTTTACGACAATTAACCCTCGTAAGACCTAACTAACAGTAGAGTTTTCAGCTAACAAAAAGACCAGCTTACAGCCAGTCTTCAGACGGGGGAATGACCTGAACTTTCGGCTAGGTATCGCCCGCAGCCAGTGCCTACACATTGGTCACCAGTTAAGCTAAAAACACTTTTGTCAAAGAGTAGAATTACTCTAAGATATCGAAGTAGCAACTTAAAATGTGCTGCTAAGGATTGCTATAAGCTGTTGCACATTTAAACTGTGAACTAAAATTTGATAAAGTTCTTGTGGGGAGTAGGGGTTGGGCGTCTCGCCCGCACAAAAAACACGATTTAGATGCACAACAGCTTATAGTTGGATTTTTGATAAGATTACTGAACCAACCCTAGTGCAACATAAGGTTCTAGTTTTGCTTGTGTTTCTCTAACTTATACGCAGTAAACCGGGCGCCCGAATCTTTCTTTAAAAAGCTTACTCTACACTGAATATACCTTTTGTCTATTGGAGAAGTTCAGTGTAATTGGTGATTGGTAATTGTAGGTTGGGTAGAACGAAGAGAAACCCCACCTACAATTACTATTAACAGTCAATCGATTTTAGATTTTAGATTTTAGATTTTAGATTGAAGCATTGACTTGCGCGAGATAAATACGTTCGGCAAGCTTCATCGGATACAGGTTTTTGATTTCTCCGTCCTGAGTCTGCGAAGGAATGAATCACGTGGCGGGTATCCTGGATGCTTGATTGTCAAAATCAAAAGTCAAAAGTTAACAGTCAACAGTTAATTGTTAACCGTTGACTGTTAAACTGAATGCCTGTGCCGAACTCGCTAGAAACTGCCGGAATGGCGGTTCATTCTTTCGATTTAGAACTTTTGGAGAGCTTACCCTCAAAAGGTTGAACTCCACTATTTGGATAGTTGTCATCGCTGGGGCTAAAAATCCGCACCGCTGCTTCCGAAACGTAACGCATCGCGTTTGCCAAAGATTTAGAAAGATTCATAGAATCTGCCTCTCTTGTCTGGGTTCTGATACTTTTAATATTACTCGGATTTTTGGGCGGTGGATGACTTTAGCAATATTTATTTGAATTACTTATTAGTCTGCAACATCGAAGCAAGCTGAAGCTTTGAGAAATTACGCATTTTTGGACGATCGACCTTTTGGTGGTAGATTTTTCCTTGCTCAACTCAAGCAGTCGCGCTCGCCCTCCCGACGCTCAGAAACCGAGTTGTCTAACTCTATTCAAAGGCTGCAAGGAAATATTTTCGCAAAAAACCCGGAACGCTTGAGTGTTTGTGGTTAATTCCTGAGTTTGTTAAATTCAGTCTTTATATGGATTTTACCATAATATTAATCTACAAATCCACCGAAATCCGCTCTAAAACGGCATTGTAAGCGAATTTTCCGACAAATATCTGCAATCTTTATCAAAGATTTACAAAAAGATATGGTGTTTGTCACTATAATTAAGAAAAAGAAGTTTGTCCGGGGTTTTTTTATGAAAACTACCACAGAAAGCCTGCCGCTCACAGGTTTTGAAGAAATCTTAGAAGACCGGGAACTGACGGTTTCTTCAGCAGATTACAGCCTTTTGACCGATCTCTACCAGCTAACGATGGCCGCTTGTTACGTCGGGGAAGGGATCGACGGGCGGGCCGCGAGTTTTGAATTGTTCGCGCGCAGGCTGCCAGAGGGTTTTGGCTACGCGATCGCGATGGGTTTGGCGCAAGTTATCGATTATTTGGAGAAATTTCGGTTTTCGCCGGCGCAAATTGAGGCTTTGCAGTCCACTGGGATTTTTGCCGGCGCAGGAGAGCGATTTTGGACTTTACTCGCCACAGCCCGCTTTACTGGCGATGTTTGGGCGGTGCCGGAGGGGACGGCGGTTTTTGCCAATGAGCCACTGCTGCGAATTGAGGCTCCTCTGTGGCAGGCTCAGTTAGTGGAAACTTATTTATTGAATGCCATAAATTATCAAACTTTGATTGCGACGCGGGCGGCCAGACTGCGGGATGTGGCGGGCCCGGAGGCTAAGTTGCTGGAATTCGGGACGCGCAGGGCTTTTGGGCCTCAAGCTGCTGTATGGGCGGCTAGGGCTGCCCTGGCTGCGGGGTTCGATGGAACTTCTAATGTTTTGGCTGCTTTGAAGTTGGGCCGCAAACCTCTAGGTACTATGGCTCATGCTTTGGTAATGGCTGTGGCTGCTCTCGAAGGCAGCGAGAATCAGGCGTTTGCAGCTTTTCACCGCTATTTTCCGGGGGCGCCGCTGCTGATCGATACTTATGATACTGTGGCGGCGGCGCGGATGTTGGCCGATCGAGTAAACAGCGGTGAAATGCTGTTGGAAGGCGTGCGGCTGGATTCGGGCGATTTGGCGGTGCTGTCTCGGGAAGTTCGATCGATCCTGCCTGGGGTTCCAATTTTTGCTAGTGGCGATTTGGACGATCGAGAAATTGCTAAATTAAAAAGTAGCGGTGCTTGCATTGACGGTTACGGTTTGGGAACCAAGTTGGTCAGCGGTTCCCCTGTGAACGGTGTTTATAAGTTGGTGGAAATTGACGGAATTCCGGTGATGAAAGAGGCAAGCGGCAAGGTAACATATCCCGGAAGAAAGCAAATTTTTAGACATATTGAAAATGGGCAAATTCTCGGAGATTGTTTGGGATTGTCGGGAGAAACTATTCACAATTGCGATTCTTACTTACCATTAATGGAGTTGGTTGTAAAGGACGGAACACGAGTGCAGAAGCCGGAAAGTTTGGACGATATCGCCAAACGAACTGCTGCTTCGGTCGCCAGTCTTCGACCCGAAACTCGCCAACTTGACAACCCGATTTCGCCGCCAGTGGAAATTTCTACAGATTTGCAGAGTCTCACCCAAAAAACGAAAAAGAATCATTAGTCAGTAGTCATTAGTCATTAGTCATTAGTCATTAGTCATATCATGTCCGGTCGATTAGCCTTCATCAGGTAGGGGCGGGTTCACCAATAATATCTGCCAATAATTGACAATCTCAAAAACCCGCCCGGCCGGGATATTATGGTCAATCGATCGGACATGATATCATCAATCATCAATCAACAGTCAACAGTCAACAGTCAACAATCAACAATCAACAGTCATCAATCAACCGTCAACAGTCAACAGTCAACAGTCAACAATTACCGATTCCCTATGCAGAAGATTGCTCTTTTTGGAACCAGTGCCGATCCGCCCACAGCGGGACACAAAACAATTCTGAGTTGGCTTTCGCAACATTTTGATTGGGTAGCAGTTTGGGCGTCGGACAATCCTTTTAAGTCGCACCAGACTTCTCTAGAACACCGATCGGCAATGCTGCTGTTAATGATTCAAGAAATTAATTCGCCCAGACACAATCTTTGCTTGCATCCAGAACTCAGCAGTCCGAGGACGGTGGAAACTGTGGAACAAGCAAGATTGCTGTGGCCGAATGCAGATTTGACGCTGGTAATAGGTTCGGACTTGGTGGGGCAACTGTCTCGCTGGTACAAATTTGAACAATTGTTAAAACAAGTGGACTTGCTGATAGTACCGCGACCGGGTTATCCATCAGAACAATTAGATTTGTGGCAGTTGAGGCGCATGGGTGCAGAGGTGGCGATCGCATCTTTGAATGGTCCCAATGTTTCTTCTACCTTCTATCGGGAAACAGGAGACACCCAAGCCCTGACTCCGACCATCGAAGATTACATCAATAGGGAGCATTTGTACGCATGGCACGAGGCACGAAAAAGGGCGAAGGTTGCTCATTAGCTGACTTTAAAGTAGGAGTAGATAATGTTATTTTTTCCGTCGATACCGTGCAGAACCGCTTGTTGGTACTGTTGGTAATGCGGCAAGACGAACCGTTTATCGATTCTTGGAGTCTTCCCGGTACTTTGGTGCGTCAGGGCGAGTCTCTAGAAAATGCGGCTTACCGAATTTTGTCTGAGAAAATTCGGGTAAAAAATTTGTATCTGGAGCAATTGTATACTTTCGGAGAACCGGGGCGCGATCCTCGGGAATTTACCAGGGGCGATCGTTATCTTTCGGTTAGTTATTTTGCTTTGGTTCGCTTTGAGGAAGCTGAGTTAATTGCTGGGAGTGTAGTGGCGGGCGTGGGCCACCGCGTCGGCGGCATTGCTTGGTATCCCGTGCAACAAGTTCCAAAGCTGGCCTTCGATCACACTCAAATTCTCGAATACGGATATCGGCGGCTGCGTAACAAACTTGAATACAGCCCGGTAGCTTTTGAAGTTTTGCCGGAACTTTTTACTTTGAGCGATTTGTATCAGCTTTATACAACTATTTTGGGGGAAAGTTTTTCTGATTATTCTAATTTTAGGTCTCGATTGTTGAAATTGGGTTTTTTGTGCGATACCGGTGTTAAGGTTTCGCGCGGGGCTGGCCGCCCTGCTAGTTTGTACCGCTTTGATGCGGCCGCTTTTGCTCCTTTAAAAAATAAGCCGCTGGTGTTTATCTAGCTGTTACTTAGATGACATTCTGGGATCAATTTAGTAACATTAGAATAGAAGCTATTAAGGAGTGCAGACGATGAAAGACCCTGATGAATGCGCTAATATTCACGAAGTTCGGGAGGAAATTGATATCATCGATCGAGAAGTGATCGAGGCTTTGAGCAAGAGATTTCAATACGTCATCGCGGCTGCAAGGTTCAAAACGAGTGAAGCTAGCGTTAAATCGTTCGATCGCTTTCACGATATGTTACAGCAGCGGCGCGAGTGGGCTCAAGAATCGGGTTTGAATCCTGATGTGGTTGAAAATATTTACCGGGATTTGGTAAATTATTATATTGAGGAAGAGTTGAAACATTACAAATCCAAGTAATATTTCGCTACATTCAAATCTAGGACTATAGGAAAGTAAGTCCGCGCGGGCGGACTGTTAGCAATATTTATTAAGTGATTTGGTGAGATGAAAATTGCGATCGCACAACTCAACCCTACTATTGGTGATATCTTTGGCAACTCCCACCTAATTCTGGAGGCTGCGAAAAAAGCTGATGTTGAGGGCGCAAACTTATTGCTAACACCGGAACTTTCCCTGATCGGTTATCCGCCGCGCGATTTGTTAATCAATCCGAGTTTCATTGCAGATGCAGGTGCACAGTTGCTGCAACTAGCGCAAGCTTTGCCGCCGGAGTTGGCAGTCATAGTCGGCACTGCCTTACCTAATGCTAATGCTGTTAAACTCGGCGGAAAATCATTGTTTAATAGCGCTGTTTTGTTGCAAAATGGCGCGGTCAAACAAGTTTTTCATAAACGCTTGTTGCCTACTTATGATGTATTTGATGAAGATAGATATTTTGAACCGGGAGAAAACAGCAATTATTTTACTATTGGCGAACTCAAAATCGGCGTAACAATTTGTGAAGATTTGTGGAACAATGAGGAGTTTTGGGGTAAACGCAGTTACGCGGGCGATCCTATTTCCGATTTGGCAAAATTGGGTGTAGATTTAGTGGTGAATTTGTCGGCATCGCCTTATTCTGCGGGGAAGCGGGGAGTGCGATCGGCGATGTTGCAGCACAGCGTCATCCGCTGCGGGAAACCGATTATTTACGCTAATCAGGTAGGCGGAAATGACGATATTATTTTTGACGGCAGCAGTTTTGCTGTGAATCGAAAGGGTGATTTAATTCAGCTATTAGCTTCTTTTGAAACGGATTTTGCGCTGCTGGAATATGACGCAGCTAAACAAGATTTAGTTGGCAGCGGCGGGAACGGGCAAGATGCCCGTTCCACAACTGATTTGGGATTATGTGAAGGACGACAAAAACTAGGTTCGATCGGCAGTGGAGTTGGCAGCGGCGGGAACGGGCAAGATGCCGGTTCCACAACTGATTTGAGTTTTCATCCGGCAGAAGGAGATGCCGAAATTTGGGCGGCTTTGGTTTTGGGAGTACGAGATTATGTTCGCAAGTGCGGTTTTTCTAAGGTTGTACTCGGTTTAAGCGGCGGGATAGATTCGGCTTTGGTGGCGGCGATCGCCAGTTGCGCGATCGGGCCCGAAAATGTTCTAGGGGTGTTGATGCCTTCTCCTTACAGTTCGGATCATTCGGTTAATGATGCTGTGGAATTAGCCCGAAATCTGGGCATCGCGATCGAACAATTGCCGATCGGCGATTTGATGGAAACTTACGATCGCACTCTCGCCAATTTGTTTGTCAACACAACTTTCGGGATTGCTGAGGAAAATATTCAATCGCGGATTCGAGGCAATCTGTTGATGGCAATTTCTAACAAGTTCGGACATTTGCTACTTTCGACGGGCAATAAGTCGGAAATGGCAGTGGGTTACTGCACTCTCTACGGCGATATGAATGGGGGATTGGCGGTGATTTCCGATGTGCCGAAAACTCGCGTTTATTCGCTTTGTCAATGGCTGAATTCTGGCGGATCTGTAGGGGCGGTGCCCCCGTGCCCGCCCTCTCCATACCCACCCCCGTGCCCGCCCTCTCCATACCCACCCCCGTACCCGCCTCTGGGAAAGGAAATTATTCCGGTTAATATTATTACTAAAGCGCCGAGTGCTGAACTGAAACCTGGCCAAATTGACCAAGATTCTTTGCCGGATTACGATGTTTTGGATGACATCTTGCAGCGGTTGATAGAACATCACGAATCTGCCCAACAAATTGTCGCTGCCGGACACGATGAAGCCGTGGTTAAACGTGTAGTAAAATTAGTCAGGCAAGCGGAGTTTAAACGGCGGCAAGCAGCCCCTGGTTTGAAAATTAGCGATCGAGCTTTTGGTACCGGTTGGCGGATGCCGATCGCCAAATCTTCCTTCTATTAAACGCATCATTAAACGCAAAATGGTTAACATCGACGGTACTTTCGGCTTCGATTTTCTCCTGGGAACTCTCAGCAACGATACGATGAGAGGGTTTGCGGGTAATGACACTATTCAAGGTTTGGGGGGAAATGACCGAATTTTTGGCGATCGGGAAAATGACTTGCTAGCAGGAAATGAAGGCGCTGATACGCTGTCTGGCGGGCAGGGAAGCGATACAATCTATGGAGGACAAGAGTCGGATTGGATTTTTGGCGATCGGGGTAACGATTTGCTAATAGGTGGCGAAGGCGGGGATATCTTAACAGGAGGCGCGGGGGAGGATTTATTTCTGATGGAAAAAAGCGCCGCATCTACTATTACTGAAGCCGATATAATTACAGATTTTGGCAACGGCAATGATAAAATTGTCTTGACAGAAGGTCTGAAGTTTAGCGATTTAGAGCTTTCTGTTTCCGATAACCAAACTATTATGAAAGATAAAAAGTCTGGTAATTATTTAGGAGTTGTTTCGGGAAATTCTAATCTGACTGAATCCAACTTTATGTCGCTGTTTGGCGGGATAGATATGGGTCAGCTTTTGGCAATTTCGGTTAACACGATTATAGCCGATCGCGCGATCGGACTGGAAGTGGCGCAAACTCCCCAAGAACAAGCGACAGGCTTAATGTTTCGCACAGAATTGCCAGACGACAGGGGAATGCTTTTTCCCATCGAACCCGCGCGAAACGTGCGTTTTTGGATGAAAAACGTGTTGATTGAGCTGGATATGGTTTTTCTGCGGGAAGGCGTCGTGCAGGCGATAATTCCTAACGTACCGCCGTGTTTGAGCGAAACCTGCCCCAACTACGGCCCGGATGTTCCCGTTGACGGAGTTATTGAACTCAGAGGCGGAAGGGCGGCCCAATTGGGACTCAAAGTTGGCGATCGGATTCCCAATTTACCCTAAAAAGGTAGATGATATCATGTCTGTTTGATTCGGACTTGTATGATATTAAATTTTGTAGGGGCCCGTGAGCCAACAATAATTGCCCATAATCTACAATATAATAAACCCGCCCCCGCCCATACTACCAGACATGATATGATTTTATCGCAGCATTCAACATTTGTGCATCCAATGAATCCTATTGAATTAAAAATAATCCCCAATCAAACTCAAGACGGTTTAGCTTACCAACATTTGCGCTTGCGAATTACCACTCAAGACGGTATCATCACACCCGATGATTTACAAGGTTTGAAACTTCCTCAAGACGTTCAATTAAGCCAAGGAATTGTCATTGAAGGTAGAGGAGCAATTTGGCTGTACGGGTATTTAGTACACGAATGTCATCCTGCTGCTTGGGTGGGATGTTACGATCCGCGATTAGAAGGTGCGGTGGTAGTAGCGACGCACAAGCACGAGGTATCTGTTGGACAGGTATTAAAATTGAGTTTACCAAGCGATTAAGACTCTCCTGAGTTTTAGGTGATAATAAATAAAAATAAAACTTCCCGTGGTGGGGGAATCTTAAAATCCAGGAGAGTGGTGATTAAATTAGAGCGTTTTGGCTTGAGGGGGTGACAACCCCGTCAGTGCTTTCTGTTCAATGAAGTTTTTCGCACCCAAGTTCATCTGGGATGTGTGGGTTTTCCCAAAGTGACAATTGTGATATTTTACCCCTGGGTGGCAATTGCATACGGATTAGCTTTTAGGAGACAAATTCGCTCGACTCCCTATGCTTTAATGCTGAGTGGCGTTGGTTTGTTATTTGTTGCCTTTTTTGCAGAAGCGCTGCCGTTAAAAAACGAGATTGTGTCGATCTTGCTGGAGGGAATACCGAAGCTATTAAGTGGGATTAATATTGCACTTTATTTTTGGTTTTTGTGTCAGGGTTTGATAGTGCGATCGCTCAATTTTTCTAACAGGAAATCCAATCCCGAATGAAGTAAGATGAAGATTTGCCGTTGGGTGGGGGCGGGTTTTTGAGATTGTCGGTTTTTGGCAAATATTGTTGGTAAAACCCGCCCCTACATGATTGTATAATCGGTGAAAACTCCTATGTTGTACCATTCTCAATTAGCCTTTTCTGAACAGGCAAGATGCCTGTTCCACAACATATAAATTTTCTTGTGGAACAGGCATCTTGCCTGTTGCTGACACTGGTGCAAGATATCAGTTAAAACAAAAAGTACCGCTGCGCCATTGGCAAAACAGTTGCCGGTTCGCAAGTTAACAATTCCCCATCTGCCCTCACTTCATAAGTTTCTGGATCGACTTCCATTTGTGGCAAATAATCGTTGAGTTTCATGTCTCTTTTGCTAATTTGTCTGGTGCCGGAAACTGCTACAGTGGGCTTTTGCAAACCTAGCTGTGCGGCAATATCTCGATCGCGCGCAGCTTGGGAAACAAACGTCAGACAAGTCGCCCCAATCGCCCCGCCAAAACTGCCAAACATCGGCCGCATATGCACCGGTTGTGGCGTCGGAATGCTGGCATTAGCATCTCCCATCTGCCCATAGGCGATCGCCCCTCCTTTAATTACCAGTTCCGGTTTCACCCCAAAAAAAGCCGGCCGCCACAAACACAAATCCGCCAACTTTCCCTCTTCCACCGAACCCACATACTGACTAATTCCGTGAGTTATTGCCGGATTAATTGTATATTTCGCAATGTACCGCTTCACCCGAAAATTGTCATTTTCTCCCCCTGTGGAACGGGCATCTTGCCCGCCCAAACCCCCTGTGGAACGGGCATCTTGCCCGCCCAAACCCCCTGTGGAACGGGCATCTTGCCCGTTCAAATTCCCCCTTTGAACTTTCATTTTATGTGCCGTTTGCCAAGTCCGAATAATCACCTCTCCAACTCTTCCCATCGCCTGAGAATCAGAAGAAATCATACTAAACGCACCTAAATCGTGCAAAATATCCTCAGCAGCAATAGTTTCCCTTCTAATTCTCGATTCAGCAAAAGCCACATCTTCAGGAATGCCTCGATCCAAATGGTGACACACCATCAACATATCTAAATGTTCTTCTAAAGTATTGACAGTGTAAGGGCGAGTCGGGTTAGTTGACGAGGGCAAAACATTAGCTTGTCCGCACACTTTAATAATATCCGGTGCGTGTCCGCCGCCAGCACCTTCGGTGTGGTAAGTGTGAATAGCGCGATTTTTAAATGCGGCAATTGTAGCTTCCACAAATCCCGCTTCATTGAGAGTATCGGTGTGAATTGCAACTTGCACATCGTACTCGTCAGCTACACTCAAACAAGTGTCGATCGTTGCTGGTGTAGTTCCCCAATCTTCGTGGAGTTTCAAACCCATTGCACCGGCAAAAATTTGTTCGACTAATCCTTGAGGTTGACTGCTATTTCCTTTACCTAAAAATCCTAGATTTACCGGGAAAGCGTCGGCTGCTTGCAGCATTCGGTACATATGCCAAGGGCCGGGAGTGCAAGTTGTGGCGTTTGTACCCGTTGCGGGGCCTGTGCCACCGCCGATCATTGTCGTGATGCCAGAGGCGATCGCCACTTCAATTTGCTGCGGACAAATAAAGTGAATGTGAGTGTCAATTCCCCCAGCGGTGAGAATCATTCCTTCACCGGCAATCACTTCAGTACCAGGCCCGATAATAATATCTACCCTATCTTGAATGTAAGGATTTCCGGCTTTACCAATTTTGTAAATTTTGCCGTCTTTAATCCCAACATCTGCTTTAACAATTCCCCACCAGTCTAATATTAAAGCATTAGTAATCACCGTGTCAAGAGCGCCGTCTGCATTAGAAATAGGCGACTGTCCCATGCCGTCGCGAATGACTTTGCCACCGCCAAATTTAACTTCATCTCCGTAGGTTGTGAAGTCTTTTTCAACTTCAATGAATAATTCTGTATCGGCTAACCGGACGCGATCGCCCACAGTCGGCCCGAAAGTTTCCGCGTAAGCGCGGCGATCCATTCTGTAACTCATATTAATTAGCTCCTTACTTGATTTAATTTTGCCACAAACTGGTTCACCTGTTCTTCTGTTTTAAAGAATCCTTCACCAATTGAACCAAAAAAATCATCTTGTGCTATTTCTTGATAGTTAGGTAACAAATTAGCCAACTCTTCTACATCAATGTTTAAATAGTTTGACAATCTATCTATGTATACCTTAAACTTTAGACCCTCCCTAGGCGTGCTTTCAGTTAACAAAAGATTGAAGATAACTTGGCTATTTTGACTTGTTCCTCTCAATGCCAGACCTCTTGTTGTTGTATTTATCCAAAATATTTGTGGTATGATTTCGTTGTAAAGTAGTCTATACACTTTTCCAACTTCATTGCTATCTGCTATTTCAACTAATTCTTCCAGGGTCAAGTTGGGCTTTCTTTTTGATATTATATTTACAGGTTTTATTTCAGCCTCAATCAAGAATTTTCTGGCTAGTAACTCTCTACCACTAGAGTCACAGAAATACTGGAATGTTGCGACATTGATTCTCACACCATAAGTTTCTAATAAGTATTTAATAATCCTTTCCGAACTACTATCAATCTGTGCAGCTACAATTATAATGTTGTGCTGAGCATTCAAAATATCAGGGAATTCTGAGCTAAATTTCTCACAGAAAGCCTTTTCTAAGTTACTGCCATTTTTAGTCAGTAAATAAGCATTGGCAATTTCTCTAACTCTCTCGTTTGACAAATCCTTAACCCATGAGGCGTAATCCAAGGCTTGTGCTGTTACTTCTCTTGCTGTTTTGTCCTTCTTTAACTCAACAATGACTAAATCTCCGTTCCTATCTATACATAAAAGGTCAAGTTGTCCACCATAATCAGTAATCACTTGCCGACCAATTACCAAGAGATCATCTGCTAGGATTGAAATATCATTCTCTAGCCAGGTTTCTAAACGAGATTCTAAGTCTAACTTAGATTGGGTAATTTCCTTCAATTTATCCTTTGATATTTCCCACAATCTAATTTGATCGGGCATATCGAATTATACTCCTACTAATTATTCTTTTTAATTTATGCCAAAAAGTCTCGTCCCTCTAAAAACCTCATCCATCTAACATACCGTTCACTTTTCCATTAAAGCCGTAGACTTGACGACTACCAACAAACGGCACTAATTGAACTTCCCTTTCATCTCCCGGTTCAAACCTGACTGCTGTACCTGCGGGGATATCCAACCGCATTCCTTTTGCTTGTTCTCGATTAAATTCTAAGGCTTCGTTTGCCTCATAAAAGTGATAGTGTGAACCAATTTGAATGGGTCGATCGCCCGTATTCCCTACCAGCATCCGCACCGTTGGGCGATCGGCATTTAGTTCTATTTCACCTTCTAAAACAATCATTTCTCCAGGAATCATCTTTTCCTCCTCTGAGTCTCTGTGGTTTATTTTTTAACGGATCGGATCGTGCACTGTTACCAACTTAGTTCCGTCGGGAAAAGTCGCCTCAACCTGGACTTCATGCACCATTTCTGGTATCCCTTCCATCACATCTTCCCGCGTCAGGAGAGTTGTTCCGTAACTCATTAAATCGGCGACGGTGAGACCATCTCTTGCTCCTTCTAATATGGCGGCGGAAATGTAGGCTAGTGCTTCTGGATAGTTTAATTTTAAACCTCTTTGTTTGCGGCGCTCTGCTACCAGGGCGGCGGTGAAAATCAGCAGTTTGTCTTTTTCTTGGGGGGTGAGTTGCATTTTTATTCTTGTAAGTGCGATCGCATTATTTGGTTATGATATCGTTTACGGTTGTTGCTGAATGATTAAGAATGATTAAACCGCAAAGGGCGCAGAGGGCGCAGAGTCTCCAGAAGAGAGAGATGAATAATCTAGTTAGGAGGGCAACTATACATTGAAACTCAAAGATCATCCTATTTTATCCAAACTCGGGGCAAACAGCAAGGGCGTTGTGAAAAAGACAAGCGCAGCAACTGCCAAATGTTGACAAACCAGTCTCTAGCTGCAGCGGTGGATGAACCGCGATATCGGCACAGCAAACCGTTAGGAATACGAGTCACGCCGACGGTGGAATTACCAGGATAAATTGTTGCCTCACAGGGCAAATCTCGCACTTTTTCCACGATTTCGGCTGTAACGGGTTCGCCTACCCAAGCGAGGGTGGCGACTACGGGTTTTCCTGCGAGGCCGTGAGGACTTTCGAGCATTTTTTCTCCACCTTTGAGCAATTGTCTGTCAATCCATAAAGGGCTGTTTTGTTGCCAGATTTCGGTGTGCGATCGCCATTCTCCCGACAAGAACTTTTCGCCCCTAGCACTGCGTCCAAATCTGGTAATTTCCCACAGTAAAATCCTCGCTGTTGGTGCTAATTCTACCCGCAAATTTTGCCGATATATTGCGCCGTCGAAAACGATTGTTTCCTGTGGTAGCCATTCTAAATTAGCACCGGGTTCTAGTTGGATGTCAATATTTTGTTGTGATTCTAGTCCGCTGCTGCGATAGATTTTACCAGCGGCGGCCGTGGTAATCAAGGCTTTGGCGTTGGCTTGGAGGTGAAAATGGCTGGAAAGTCGATCGCCCCCGACAACTCCACCAGCCGTGTGCAAGATGACGCTGTGACAAATCTCTTTACCTTCAGGATAAAACGGGCGCTGCACCTTTAGGGGCGCTTGCATTTGATTGTGAATGATTTGAGTTGCACCGGATCTGTTGGCATAGGCTAAATCCAGGTGGCCGTGCCATCCATTTTCAACTCGATCTATATGTTGTTTGGTCAAATTTTCAGTCACTAAATTTTTAATTTAAAAACACTCCCAATCAAAAACATACCACGACTGCGGCGCTTCCCTGCAATTAGTTAAATAATGATAATCGTTCTCTAAAATATTTTTGGTTTCTGCACTTATTAGTATAAGAATTTACATTTATCAACCATCAGATCGGCGAAGATGCGCGTACCATGTAAAAATCAGTAACTAGAGGAGTGCAGAATATGCCTCAAGTTCTCTTCAAAGTTGACTTGACCAAACCGATGTCTGAACAGGAATTAGTCGGTCACAATCGCTGGCATCCAGATATTCCAGCAGTAGTTTCCGTCAATCCCGGCGATGTATTTCGCATCGAGTGCAAAGACTGGACAGACGGACAAATTAAAAATGACGACAATCCCGACGACATTCGCGATGTAGACTTAACAGTAGTTCACGTTTTGAGCGGGCCAATTTACGTTAACGGCGCGCAGCCAGGGGATATTTTAGTAGTCGATATCCTCGATATCGGGGCTTTGCAAGGGGACGAATGGGGTTTTACGGGAATTTTTGCTAAAGAAAACGGCGGCGGTTTCTTAACCGAACATTTTCCGACTGCTGCTAAAGCAATTTGGGATTTTCAGGGAATTTATACCGCTTCCCGACACATACCAAAAGTCAGGTTTGCGGGGATTACTCATCCGGGTTTAATCGGCTGCGCTCCTTCTCAGGAATTGTTGAATAAATGGAACAAACGGGAAGCGGAATTAGTAGCAACAAATCCCGATCGAGTGCCGCCTTTAGCAGCGCTGCCGAACCCCAAGAATGCAATTTTGGGCTCGCTGCAAGGGGCAGAATTCGAGCGAGTTGCGGCAGAAGCGGCGCGCACAGTTCCTCCCCGCGAACACGGCGGCAATTGCGACATTAAAAACCTGTCGCGGGGTTCGAGAATTTATTTCCCAGTTTATGTCGAAGGCGCGAAACTTTCGATGGGAGATATTCACTTTTCTCAAGGAGACGGGGAAATTTCATTCTGCGGGGCAATTGAAATGTCGGGTTACATCGACCTCCACGTTGATATTATCAAAGGTGGCATGGATAAATACGCGATGGTCAACCCGATTTTCAAACCCGGGCCGGTGGAACCCCGCTATTCTGAGTACCTCGTTTTTGAAGGGATTTCTGTTGATGAATTTACGGGTCAGCAGTATTATATGGATGCCCACGTTGCTTATCGACGAGCTTGTTTGAATGCGATCGAATATTTGAAAAAGTTTGGTTTTACCGGAGAACAAGCGTATTTACTGTTAAGTTGTGCTCCGGTTGAGGGTCGCATCAGTGGCATTGTGGATATTCCCAATGCTTGCTGCACTATTGCTTTACCGACAGAAATTTTCCAGATGGATATTCTGCCATCTTAATTAGTAGGGCGGGCCGGGCCAGTCAAGGGGGTGTGAACTTAAGACTAAAGCCCTCTGTATCTCTCGCTTTTATCCGAGTCTAGATCCCCCTAAATCCCCCTTAAAAAGGGGAGTAGGGGTTGACTTTGAGCGCTCTTGTCCCCCCCTTTTTAAGGGGGGCTAGGGGGGATCTAGAGGAATGTGACTCAGACAGCAGACTGATACTAACTTTGACCTTAAGTTGAACTTAAATTGACACAATGTGTGGCCCGCCCTAGTCATTGCATCCAAATTTACCCTCAAAAATTGATATGCCTCTTTACGATTTTAAGTGTGAAACTTGCGGCATTTTTGATAAGTGGCGCCCTCTTGCAGAAGCAGATACACCGGTGCTTTGCCCGAATTGCGAAACTGTTGCTAAACGCATCTTTTCGCCGCCGATGATTTTAACTGGAAAGCTGCGGTTGAAAGGTCAAGAAAATCGGGAACCGGAGGTAGTTAAGCGTTCTGAGGAACCTAAACCGCAGCGAAATCGCGAACACCGAGGGGGACGACCTTGGATGATCGGTCACTGATGCAGTTTGATATTCCGACAGTCCGATAGTCCGGCAGGGAATGAATTCCCTGCCTCAAAGCGAAAGTCCTCTTAAGAGGACTGTAAAGTTAGTATTTGCTGGCTGTGCGTAAGTCCTGTATTTCAGTCGGTTTCAACTTATATCTTGCACCATTCTCAATTAGCCTTTTAGGAACAGGCTTTTCGGCCTGTTCCACAAAGAGTAGATTTTCTTGTGGAACAGGCCGAAAAGCCTGTTCTTGAGAATGGTGCAAGATGTGAGTTTCAACCGACTTTTGCTATTAGACAGGGACTTCAGTCCCTGGCGGGCTAAGGAAGTATTTTGTACTTATTTATTGGTCAATATAACATAATCGGAAACTGAATAATTTCAGTCATATTGAACCTGCTACAGTATTAAAATGGAAAACGTTTAGGAATGAGAAACACGCACCCGCTTCGAGCTTACTACTTCACTGTACCGCACTCAACAAATGTCAGCAAAGCAGTGGGGAATTACTCAACTTTACAACAAATTTTTTGAAGAACCAACAAGTCAACTTTATAAACTTCATGCTAAGCTCGATCGCGAATGTAATGCAGCTTACGGATTTACTGACAGCGACGATATTTTAGCAAAAGTGCTGGAATTAAACCTAGAACTGGCAGAAAAAGAAAAACGGGGAGAACCGGTAGTTGGGCCTTGTGTCCCAACAGACTAAAAATACTACTCGCTGTAATCATAAGTTTTGTAAATTTGCGTATAATCACATAAATGGTTGATAGAGATCACAAACACTCTAGCCTAAAAAGAGAGATACTAGGGGAAGCGTTGAGTATTGAGGGGTGAGTTGTGAGTGAAACATTTCAAAATTCAAACTTCAACACTCAAAACTGCTTTCGACCTTCAGCATAAGTGCATTCTGCTTTTCTTCGCTCAATTACTCCTGATTTGTTTGGGAGGAACTTCCAATGTTATTATTTAAGCAGAGTCAGTCAAAGAATAGCAAGGTAGAGCAAGAACACTATGCTCAAAAACATTTGTTACCAACTTCAACTATTAATATAACTGGGCTAAAGGCAGAATGCAACCGTTTGCGGATCGGTCAAAAAATTAGCTATGGCTATGCTTTAGCTATCGGCATAGCGATTTTGGGAACTGGTGCGGGACTGAGATTGGGAGACTACTTTCGCAAGCAAGCTTTAGTTCAGGTGAATGTTGCTGGGCAGCAGCAGCAAATGCTGCAAAATTTGCAAAATAGAGTATTTGAAGCCCGATCGCACGCGGCGAGATTGCCGGCTGTTTTGGGAAACACGGTGTTGCTGCAATACGAACAGGATCGCTTTTTCGGGCAAATCACTCAGGCGAAAATCCTGATTTCAGAAATTGAATCTTTTGCACTAGAAAATCATGATAGACTAGCAACAGAAGAGGCAGCATTGCAGGCTCTCTTGAAGAAATCTGCTCTCGTCATTGATTACTACGCTCAGCTAATTAAATTGCAGTTAAAAGAAGCGGAAGTAGGGAACTTGCCACCCAACAGCATGGAGTCCGCACAACTACAAATGTTGAGGGCTAGCAGCGGCCAAGAGGCGATGGTACTAGATAAGCTTGCTCAACGTTTAACTGAGCTAATTTCTAAAGTAGAAATTCACAGACAGGAAGGAACCCAAGCATTAGAAGAATCGGAAAATTTGCGAAACCGAATTATTCTCGGAAGTATGCTAATTTCCGCACTCATCGCTGTCGCACTGGCGGACAAAACCAGCCGCGCGATCGCCCAACCCCTAGAAACCGTTACTAATGTGGCTCAGCAAGTTGCTCGCGAATCAAATTTTAACCTGCAAGTACCAGTCACAACCAACGATGAAATCGGAGTTTTAGCGGTCTCTTTCAATCAATTAATTCAGCGAGTTAGCGAGTATACAAAAGAACTCAAAGAAACTCAATCCCAATTAATTCAAACCGAAAAAATGTCATCTCTCGGTCAAATGGTTGCAGGGATAGCCCACGAAATTAACAATCCTGTCAACTTCATCGGGGGCAACATTGACTATGCCAACCAATACATCAAAGATTTGGTAGATTTGGTAACTCTCTATCAAGAATATTATCCCAACCCACCAGATGCCATTCTAGATCGCATCGAAGACATTGAACTCGAATTTCTCAGAGAAGATTTACCAAAAACCCTCTCTTCGATGAAAATGGGAGCCGATCGCATTCGCGAAATTGTCGTATCCATGCGGAATTTTTCGCGATGCGACGACGGAAAAATGAAATCAGCCGACATTCACGAAGGAATTGATAGCACCCTCGTAATTCTCAATCATCGGCTCAAACAAGGTATTCAAGTTATTAAACAATACGGCAAGTTGCCTGCGGTTGAGTGCTATCTGGCCCAACTCAATCAAGTATTTATGAACGTGATCGGCAATGCAATAGATGCGCTCGAAGAGGTGAAAAAGGAAGACAAAGGCTATTCGCCAACGATTTGGATTAGCACGGAAATTACGGCCGACAATACTGTCACCGTCAAGATTCGGGATAACGGGCCCGGAATTGCCTCCGCCAGCGTCCAACAGATTTTTGACCCATTTTTTACTACAAAGTCGATCGGCAAAGGTACTGGATTAGGATTGGCTATTTCCTATCAAATCCTTGCCAAGCATCAAGGCAAAATTGAGGTAAATTCTCAAATAGGACAGGGCACGGAATTTGTGATTACTTTGCCAGTTGCTGCGTAATATTACGTGGGGCGACTTCGTTTTTGTTTGGACTTGCAAAAATTAGACTATCAAAGTCCTCTTGAGGCGTGCTGGTGATACGGGATTGTACCCGATCCGAGCTCCGTTGAGGCGATCGCTCCCTTCAAAGCCGTTGCAGGATAGCCAGACGCTTGAGCGCGATCGCACCCTCGATCGAATGTCCGAAAGCATCCCCATCAGCTAAGTTCTCGATCGCAATACAATTTTTCTAAGTTTTGGTCTCGCCGGGGCCGAAACTCTCAACGCCGATCGCGTTTACATTAGCCTCAACGCTTTAGATTATTCCGGCTATCGGCACTGTCGCCCCCATTATAATTCAAGCCATGCAAGAAGTATTTCGGCTAGGGGCAAAATAGGGGATAGAACGCGATGCACTCTCTATTTTAATACCGCTGAGTGAGCTAAAAAAGACAAAAATCATTAAATTAGGCAATAATTGGGGAGTGCCTTGCGAAAAAACTTGGTCTTGTTACGCCGGCGGTGAAGTTGCTGGCGGCGTTTGCGATTCCTGTGAGTTAATGCTGGCAGCGTTTAATGAGTTCGGTTTACAAGAGCCGCTGCCTTATGCTCCCAACCATAAAACAGAGCGCTAAAAATTTTCTTAATAATTTGGCTACAACAGTTCACTGAAGCTTAACCAACGGATAATCTATTTTAATGAAAGTTTATTCCAAATAGCTTATAATAGTTATGCAAATTTCAACTGCCACTAAAACTCCTAAAAATCATGAAGCGGCGGCATTTTGTTGGGTTATCGCTATTGTTTGTAGCAAGCTGTTCTACAACAGTAAATCAATCTAATCGAACTTCTTCCAATTTGGCAGTAAGTGAACCAGAAACGCTTGAATTTGCTGTAACTGATGTTCAGGGGGCAGAAGAGTTGCAGCAAAATTATCAAACCTTTCGGACTGTGTTGGGAGAAGTTTTGGAGAAAAAAATTGAATTGTTCCCAGTAGATAACTATATAGCAGCAGCCGTAGCTCTCCAGTCGGGTCAGCTAAAATTAGCTCTAACAGGGCCATCTGAATATGTGATTATGCGGGCCCGGACAAATGCTGTTCCCATCATTGCCATCACTCGCCCGGAGTATCACTCACTTATTCTTGTTCGTGCCAATAGTGAGATTAAGTCACCAGCACAATTGAAAGGTAAAACAATAGCTATGTGGAAAATAGGTGCAACTAGCGGTCATCTAGGCCCGATTAAAATTCTCCTCGATGCTGGATTAAATCCCCAATCTGAATTAAAAATCTCAATGTTGGGTAAAAAAGGTTTACAAGCTCTCAAAAAGGGTGAAGTTGATGCCTTAGCCATCGGTTATACAAGATATAAAGACTTGCTCAAGAGCGAGGGTTTATCTGAAAGTGAGTTTCGGCTAATCGCCACAGGGGAACCCTTGCCTAATGATTTGTTTGTAGCTAGTAGCAATCTGCCTATTGTTGTTGTTGAAGAAATGCGCGATCGCCTCGTAAAAAATCAAGATAAACTGATTGAAGCGCTGGTGGTGGGCAAAGTTAATGCCAAGTATAAAGGAGCTAAACTGGTGCCAGCTAACGACAGTGATTATAACATGATTCGTGAAGTTTATAAAGCCATTGGTCAGGGGAATGTCTTTTAAGGTTAAATTTTATCTAATGCTGAGTTTGTAGTAGAGCTTTAGCCCTTAATTCATAAAATTTAGGTAATATTGCCTACTACGAATCAGAGACTTTATTTATGTGCATTTACTAATAAACTTGTTAAAATTTAGCTCAGGTTGCCAGTATGCAAAAGTTTGAACAGGGAGAGAATGGGGCTGTGAGGTTCAACAACCTTATCCTAAATAGACGAAAAAATAATGTCGCTGTCACTGAAGGATCTCGCGACATCAAAAATCCTCTCAAAAAAACTCCCTTAACTGCAATTAACCGTTTCATTTCTCGCTTAAGCATTGCCCAAAAAATTAATTCGGGCTACTCCCTAGCAATTGGCATAGCCGTACTAGGAACCACAGGGGGAATGATCTGTGGAGACTATTACCAAAAGCAAGCTTTCCAAGCTTTAACCTTGGCCGACGAGCAACAACATTTGCTCAGTGATTTAGAATATTCCGTGCAGGCAGTGCAGTCACATCCCAAACGGCTAATCTCTGTCTTGGGAGATTCAATCTGGTTTGAATATGAAACTGCTAAGTTCTTGAAACATGTTGATGTAGTAAAAAAAAATATTGCTGATTTAGCTTTATTTACGGAAGAACATTCCCCAGAATTAGCAGTAAATTCTGCTGAATTAAAGGAATTGTTAAACGGTTACGCAACTGCGACAGATTCGTATTCTCAATTGCTCAAATCTTTTTGGCCAGAAATAGCTCCCTCCTCACTAAAACCAGAGGAAGTTAAAGAGGCACAGCAGCAGGTATTGGATTTAATCAGAGGGGATAGAGCAGTTAAGCTCGATGTTAAGTTTGAGCGGCTGTCAGAGAGTTTGAGCTTGATGACAGAAGTAGCTAAGGCACAGCAAACACAAGCCTACATTAATTTTAATATAGCTGAGAAATTGCGAGTGCAAATCATCGTAGTGAGTATGTTAGTGTCAGTTGTGATCGCTACTTTTCTAGCCATCTGTACCAGCCGCGCGATCGCCATTCCTATCCAAGCTGTAACCAGCGTTGCTAAAACTATTACTCAACAAGCAAATTTTGATTTGCAAGCACCTGTCACCACAGAAGATGAAGTAGGAACCTTAGCAAAATCCATCAATCAATTAGTTCAATGGGTAGCAGAATACACCGATGAATTAGAGCTGGCTCGCCAAACTTTGGAAGAGCGAGTACAAGAAAGAACAGAAGAACTTACAGCAGCGCTTCACCAACTTAAACACACCCAAACCCAGTTAATCCAAACCGAAAAAATGTCCAGTTTAGGGCAGATGGTGGCAGGCGTCGCCCATGAAATAAACAACCCTATTAACTTTATTCACGGCAACCTAGAATACGCCAACGAGTATATTATAGACTTGCTGAATTTACTTCGTCTCTATCAGCAGGAATACCCGCAACCCACAGAGGCGATCGCAGAAGAAATCGCAGAGATAGAACTAGACTTTCTCAGAGAAGATTTACTAAAACTGCTGGAATCTATGAAAATAGGTTCAGAACGCATCCGGCAAATAGTTTTGTCTTTGCGAAACTTCTCTCGCTTAGATGAAGCTCAAATGAAATTAGTTGATATCCATGAAGGCATTGACAATACACTGTTGATTTTGAACAGTCGGCTCAAGCAGGGAATTGAAGTTGTCAAAAACTATGGAGAATTGCCCGCAATAGAGTGTTATCCAGCGCAGCTAAATCAAGTATTTATGAATATTATACTAAATGCGATAGATGCACTAGAAGAGTCATGGGATAACTCTAAAAAAGGTAAAAGTCGTCAGATTTTAATTCAGACGCAAAAGTTGGACAGTAGCCAAATTATGGTGCGAATTTGCGATAACGGCCCTGGCATTTCACCCGCAATCCACACTAAGCTTTTTGACCCATTTTTCACAACTAAAGCACCGGGAAAAGGCACTGGCATCGGACTAGCAATTTGCTACCAGATTGTGGAAAAACATCGGGGGAAAATAGAGGTAATTTCAGCTTTGGGAGGGGGAGCAGAGTTTGCGATCGCACTCCCCGCCTCATCTCAAACTTGAAGCTAAATATTGTCTATTATGAGGACATTAATGTGTTAACGACGACACATAATTTGTTATTCGACTATTTAAACTCAGCTCCGACAGCCGCCCAATTTCCAGAAACAGCCGACTTGCTCAACCAGTTGAAGACCCGACGTAAAAAGTCCGGGGCGAACTGGGCAGATATAGAGGCGCTTTTGGACATAGTAAAAAACCATTAGCGCGAAAATTGAGCGGAAAACAGAACTCTGGCTGGGACAATAAATCTGAAACCGTTGAATCACAAATGATTGAAATGGATGGGGGCGGAGGGACTTGAACCCACACGACCGTTTCGGGTCAACGGATTTTAAGTCCGTAGCGTCTACCATTCCGCCACGCCCCCCTTTGGTCAAGCTGCTGTGGTTTTGAGCCACTAACAGCAACAGCCTTTTATTCTACAGGCAAAACCCCAATTTACGCAACCCCTAATCAAAAAATTCCCAAAAGTCGCGCTGGATCTCCGCAAGCGGTACAATAGTTAACCAGCTAACGCAGCGTGCCAACTGACTTACCCGTGTTATTATTCCCCTAAAGCAAATCTATGTATATTACCTTACTGCTTTACGCCGTCTTGGCAGGAGCCTACCTCCTGGTAGTACCCGCCGCCACCTACGCTTACCTGAACAGCCGCTGGTACGTCGCTACCTCTTTTGAGCGCGGCTTCATGTACTTCTTGATGTTCTTCTTCTTCCCAGGTATGTTTCTCCTAGCTCCATTTTTGAATTTTCGGCCCAAACGGCGGCAGATAGAAGCCTAAATGCGACGTATTGACGTAATTGGAATCAGTGTCGGCTTTTTTGTAGCAGGTGGGTTTGTCTACTTGCTACTGCAATTTGCCGGACTCGACAGCATGAATGCAGGGATTTGGAGTCAGTTGTTTTTGGTCGCCGGCTTGATTGGCTGGCTGGTGACTTATTTATTTCGAGCACTGACTCAAAATATGACCTACAGCCAGCAATTGCAAGACTACAAAGAAGCTGTCTTGCAGAAGCAGCTAGATGCACTCACTCCTGAAGAATTAGCCAAACTTCAAGCCGAAATTGAGCAGGAAAAAGATAATTAGTCATTAGTCATTAGTCATTAGTCATTAGTTATTAGTTATTAGCAATAAACGGTGAAATAATGACTGCCGACTAAAAGCTAAGGAAGATGAATATAGACCGCCAAGTAATGATTGCTGACTAATGACTAATGGGAGCATCTCAGTTTTGCATTTACAGTGCGAGCGTCCCCGCTCGCGTATTGTACAATACGCGAGCGGGGACGCTCGCACTACAATAAAAAAAATGCTTTTTACAAAACTGAGATGCTCCCTGACTAATGACCAATGACCAATGACTAATGACTAATAACAACTGACAACTGACCAATGACCAATGCCCTGTTTGGCCAATGCCCAATGCCCAATGCCCAATGCCCAATGCCCAATGCCCAATGACTGATGACTAATAACTAATGACTATTTCTAATTGTTTTGAAACGTTACGCAAGAACCACCAATGTGCATTGATTCCTTTTATTACTGCTGGCGACCCAGACTTGGAGACAACGGCTAAAGCACTGCAAATTTTGGATGACAACGGTGCAGACGCGATCGAGCTTGGCGTTCCCTATTCTGACCCGCTAGCTGACGGGCCGGTGATTCAAGCTGCTGCTACAAGGGCTCTACAGCGGGGAACGCGGTTAGATTCGGTGCTGGAAATGGTAGCGAAAGTTAGTCCGAATTTGCGATCGCCCATCATTCTCTTCACATACTACAACCCGATTTTGTACCGAGGTATAGAAACGTTCTTGCAGCAAATCAAAAGTGCTGGAGTTCAGGGATTGGTTGTACCAGACTTGCCCTTAGAAGAAGCCGACAGTCTCATCCAACCTGCCAACAAATTAGGGATTGAACTAACATTATTAGTTGCTCCGACAAGTCCCAAAAGTCGTATAGAAGCGATCGCTCGTCAGTCTCAAGGATTTATTTACTTAGTCAGCGTGACGGGGGTTACGGGAGTACGCGAAGGCTTAGAAACGAGAGCAAAAGAGTTGCTGCAAGAACTTCGCGCCGTCACCGACAAACCCATCGGCGTCGGGTTTGGTATATCGAAACCCGAACACGCTCGCCAAGTGAAAGAATGGGGTGCAGATGCTGCGATTGTTGGCAGTGCTTTTGTCAAACGCTTGGCCGAAGGAACTCCAGAACAGGGTTTAGAGGCGATCGGCGAATTCTGCAAAAGTTTAAAAACAGCGATTCAAAATGCTTAGTAAGTGTGCACATACTTTCAGCCATTAGACAGATGTGTGCGATCGGGATAGGCCACGACAATTGCGATTAAAGACCTTGTTGTACTTGAGATCATACATCCACTGCCTTCTGGTTCCTGACCGGAAGGTTTTTTTTGAACTTAAAAAAACGCAAAACATCTCAACGTAGTGCGCGCACAGAGAAGCAAACAGCCATGTAGGTAAAGGGCATTGCCGTGTCCGGCACGGCGTGCTGCGACTTTTAATAATGGGTAAAAGATTGAGGATTGTCCATTCCTTCTTCCTGATTGGTGATTTCTATCCGCTCGCCAAGCCGAAGAGCCTTCTTCCTTCTTATTTCTTCCTTCTTCATTGTTCCTTCTTCCTTCTACTATAACTTGAGAAATCTAACTTGAGATAGATGAAAAGCTCCTGTTTCTATTCGTATACTAAAAAAAGTGTTTAAGTGCCTAATTTGGTAAGGCTAGCCATCTACAGAACCACCAGGCATTTCAGCATCTCACAATAGAAAGGAGCATTTTTGTCAGGAACTCAGGGCTAAGTGCTACTGAGCTTGTAAGAAATTGCAAGCTGTTCTGACCAGACCCCCCGCATGGCGGAGACGTTATTTAGGTCACGACACCGGCGAATGATCCGCCAGTTTTCCGCTCTGTCATCTGCAATTAAACAGTTTTAAAGTCACTGAAACAGTGTTGCAGGTCTAACAAGCCTTTATAACCAGGTCGAGGCGAACATTTCCCCGCAAGGGAGAAAGGAGACAACCATATCTCCATCAGAGGGGCAACCATACCTCTCCAACCCCGAAAGGCGATTCAAAGCGGTTGAAACCGCCGCGTCGTTTCCCTCTCAGGGCTCAAGCCACGCTTGTTTCCCACTTACCGAGCATTTTTATGAAGAGACTAACTGCATTTCTGAAAAAAATTCGAGCTGTACAAATTTTAACAGTGTTTCTGGCTGGCATTTTAGTATTAGTGAGTACGGCCTGCAGCGGCCCTGGTGTGGCGGCAGGAAAAACGGATGTGATGGCAGGAAAAGCTGATGCGAGGGTAGGAAAAACAGCCGACAAAATTAGAGAAGAAGTACCGACCGGGGCTGTAACGTCCGAATTCAAGGGTGGCATGAACGACTACCCCGATGTCGATCCTAGAAACAAAAAGATGACATCCACAGAAGCAAAAGCTCAGCTTCTAAAAGATCAAGCGCAGCAACGCATTGAGACGAAATCTAGCAACAATGTAGGCGAAAATGTGCGGCGGGTAGCGGATGACGCGCCTGAAAAACTCGACCAAATTGGCCAAAAGGTGAAGGAAGATGCTCGCACCGCCCAGCGCAAAGCTGATGACTTTGGCGACAAAACCAAACAAGGCTTTGCTAATCTTAAAGAAAACACCCGCGAAGGCTTGCAGGGAGCAAAAGAAATTGTTAAAGAAGCCACCCAGGGAGCAAAAGAAAGAGTATCAGAGGGTACTGAGTCTCTGAGATATGGTACCAGCGGCGGCCAAGAAAATATCAATGATGCAGCACGAGATGCAAGATAGAATACTCAAGATGCCTCAGACAATATTTGCTAGAAAGTGAATCTAGATATTGACTGACCTCAACGAGCGGCACAAAGAGCGACAGACGACTAATCTCAAATAACGCTGTTTCCTTCTCGGGAAGCTACATTCCGACAGGGGTTTTAACCCCTGTCGGAATGTAGGTAAAGTCAATCGATTTTAGATTTTAGATTTTAGATTTTAGATTAAAGAATTGAAGCATTGACCCCACGGATAAATTAGGGGGCAAGTTTATCGGATACAGGTTTTTTATTTCTGGACGGGTGAATCACGTGGCGGGTATCCTGGATGCTTTCGGTCAATCGATTTTAGATTTTAGATTTTAGATTTTAGATTTTAGATTAAAGAATTGAAGCATTGACCCCACGGATAAATTCGGGGGACTGGAATGCCACTGCTTTTACGACGAATTTTTTATAATTTCTATAGAGTATATTTGGACTTTTTAAGGTAGTAAGTTTTTGATCGGCTTCGCGGAAATTTGGTCGATCGCGCTATATTAAATTCAATTAATTACCCATTGTATTTTTCAAGACAGGATACTGCGGTGTTTATACGGTATTTCGCGTTTATTGAATCCCATTTGAGATTAACAGCAGAAACTTATACCTAAGTAAAAAGCTTTAATCCCGATCGCCCAAGTATAAAATGTTGTTCATTAACAGATAATTGGAATTTGGGATCGATCGGTGGAAAATTATGGTATTTATGCCCTAAGATAGATACACTAAGTTTTGTCAAGTTAATGTCTGGGTTGAGGCCAGCCGATATGGACGCAATAATAAATGCAGTAGATTTGACTGCGCTAATGCCGGGATATCGCCCGATCGCGCAATTGTACACAGATTATCGATCGGCTATCGATCGGTTCGTGCGCGAGAAAGACCGACAACCCGCCGCTAAAATTCTCCACCTACCTCGTTGTGGCGGAGGATTTCCGGGACGCGGTGCTGCCCAAATCCCAAAAAGTTGCATTAGCGATCGTTAATTGCATCGGGAGAAATAGTCCTCAACCGAACAGACATTCTCGACGAACTGAAACGCAGACCGATTATTTACAAATACATTAAACCTTTTAATCTTTCAATTAATCTTGGCTGTTATCTTCCAGATGGAGGTGTATAAATTTTAGGAAAAAGAGGCTACGGATTCGGGATATATTCGAGCCGTAATCCGTAGCAAATCGACAGGGGAAATGGAGGCAAACCTTATCTTGGGAATTCTGTTTTGATGCTATTAACGATGATGCACGACTTTTATGATGCGCTGGCAGATTTGGCAATCTATGCAGATGCCACACCGGCGGAGCGCCAACAAATCCTTAATCGCGTTGGGGCTAGTCAGAAAAAACTCAAAGAATTCGCCCACCATACGCCGATCAATTACCAACACAAGTTCGATCTGGTTGAGGCAGAATTGCTCGGCGTTTTGGGACAGACAGCAGAAGCAATGGAACTTTACGATCGAGCTATTACCGGAGCTAAAGCTCACGAATATGTCAATGAAGAAGCTCTTGGCTGCGAACTCGCTGCTAAGTTTTACCTGTCGTTGGGAAGAGAAAAAATTGCCAGAATCTACATGATAGATGCCTATGATTGCTATGTCCGCTGGGGAGATAGAGCCAAAATTGATGACTTAGAAAAACGTTATCATCAATTATTAAAACCGATTTTAGAACCCGCAAAACTCCCTGCAAATCCATTAGCAAATTTTCCCACACCTGCTGGGCAAAATCAATCGCTTCATCCATCCATTCATCCATCCATTCCTCCGTCTGTTTCGGCGAGCGTCTCAGATTTCGGGAATTTTTCAACACTGCTAAAAGCTTGTCAAGGGCTCTCTAGTGAAAGAGAACTCGCTCGACTGATTGCCAAACTGATGCAACTGGCGATGAAAAATACAGCAGCTAACAAAGGGGCGCTGATTTTGCCAAACGGCAATCAATGGGAAATCGCGGCTACAAGCACGCTAGACAATTCGGGAGTCGAGTGGGCGATCGACTTATCATCGGCAAAACTCGATGAAAACAGCGATATCTTGCCCCTCACAATTGTTGACTGCGTTAAAAATTTATTGAAACCTGTGATTGTTCGGGATCTCGCTCAACAACGTGATTGGGATTCCGACTCCTACATCCTCAAATACCAACCGCAGAGCCTGTTGTGTTGGCCGATTCTCGATCGAGGCAACTTAGTCGGCATTTTGTATCTGGAAAATCGCTTAACCGCAAGAGTTTTTACCCGCGATCGCCTGCAACTTCTCAATCTACTGTCTTCCCAGGCAGCCATCTGTTTGCAAAATGCTCTGCTTTATAAAAAATATCAGGATTACAACCAACAATTAGAGCGATCGCTAGTAAAAATTAGCCGAACCGAAGCTCAGCTTGCCGATCAGAAACAAATGCTGCAAGCAATTCTTGATGTCGCTCCGATTTGGATTTGGATGGTTAATCCCAGTGGTAAAGTACAGTTTTTCAACAAGACATTTTGTGAAGATGTGGGCGTACCTCTTAGCGATTTCCTAGCTGTCGATCATTATAAAGATCTACTGGGGGAGAATGCAGCGGGCTGTCTGGTTTCAGATGCGGCCTGCCTTGCCCAAGATTCGCCACATTACTCCAGCGAAACTCTCAGACTTGTTGACGGCAAACTGCACTATTTAGAAGTCACGAAAGTGCAGTTAAAAAATTCCCAGGGCGAGACGATCGGGATTATTGGTTTGGGTGTGGATGCCACTGAGCGCAAGCGAGCCGCAGAACTTTTGCAAGAGCAAAATCAACAGCTCGAACAAACTCTAAAAAATTTACAACAAGCACAACTGCAAATCGTGCAAAGTGAGAAAATGTCGGCTTTGGGTAATTTAGTCGCCGGAGTCGCCCACGAAATTAACAATCCGATTGGGTTTATTTCGGGCAATTTAAGCGAAGGTAAAAGAAGTTTGGAAGATGTTATCGAACACTTAGAATTGTATCGCTCCGGTGCCTCGCAATCGGAAATAGCCGACCACGCCGAAGAGATAGACCTCGATTATCTTTTGGAAGATTTACCGAAGATGATTGATTCAATGCAACTCGGGTGCGATCGCATTTGCAGCATCAGCAACAGTTTGCGTACCTTCTCCCGAGGCGACAAAGACTACAAAGTTCCTTTTAATATTCACGAAGGCATTGATAGCGCTATTTTAATTTTGAAACACCGCCTCAAAGCAAACGAACACCGCCCGCAAATAGAAGTGATAACTAAATACGGCAATCTCCCTAAAATCGAATGTTTTCCCGGTCAATTGAATCAAGTTTTCATGAACCTGCTTGCCAATGCGATCGATGCCTTAGAAGAGTCAAATATAGGACGCACTTTTAGCGAAATTACCGCCAATCCCAACCGCATCACGATTTCCACGGATCTAGTCAGCGAAGGGTACATTAAAATTAAAATTGCTGATAACGGCACCGGAATCAAAGAGGAAATTAAACAGCAGATATTCGACCATTTGTTCACGACGAAAGGTGTCGGCAAAGGAACTGGATTGGGGTTGACAATTGTCCACCAGATTGCGGTAGAGAAACATGGCGGCAGCATCGAGGTGAAGGGAGAGCTTGGAGTTGGCACTGAGTTTGCGATCGTTTTGCCTGTGAAGGGAGAAATTTGAATTAAAATTTAATGTTTTTTGGGCGATCGCGTAATAAGATATAGTGACTTTAATTCGGGTATTTTTTTGAAAGCCTTGGCATAACTCTTTTAAAGTTGTATTTTAGACACCCTATAAGTCAATACGGTTCAGTTAAGCTCGATCACCCTGGCGCCCCCCTTAAAAAGGGGAGTAGGGGGTGGGACAAGAACTTACTCTTGCGTCCCCCAACAATCAGGGGGATTTAGGGGGATCTCCGAGCAATAAATAGTTTTAACCCAAGCGTATTGCCCTATAAGTGAGCGCGTCACCCATTTTTAGTTGGGAGATGTCTATTATACAAAAAAAATTAATCCCCAAGGCTTCGCCCTACCAAAATTTATCTTAAATTTAACCAATCTTGAATTTCTTGCGCTAACCAAGCCGCCTCAACCTCTGTCAAATTTGTTGCTAAAACATAAAAGTAAGTTCCCATATCGTTACCGGCACGAATCTTGATTTGATTTCCCGAAAGAGAGTTATTGTGAATGAAAGCACCCAAGATTTCTGATATTTCTCCTGTTTCTTGTAAGTATTTACACCCCAATACCTGATGTGTTATTTTAAAAAATTTGCGATTAAATTTAACTTGCTTTATCTCAAAAATAACCTTAACTAATAAACCTATTATAAGTACCGAAATTACTACCCCTATGCTCAATTTTCCTGTTAAAAAGGGAATAATTGTCGGGATGAATGTCATTAGCATTACTGTTCCTAGATAAGCAGATAATAAAGGCTTTCTGACTAAGACAGCCGGAATTTTAATGTGTAACTCCGTCGCTGATTTGCTAACTTGAATGTGACTGTGAAGCGGTTTAGCAATTTTCCGAACAGTCGCTATTTGAAGATTAGCGCCTTGTATGTTTCCCGATTTCAAAGCTGCTAAAGCGTCTCTAGCCTTGCTGAAACGCTTTTCTAACCCGATTTCCGTCATCTTCTCAATCCAGCTTACCAAACTGGGATTGACACTCACGCGATCGCTAAACTGAATCCGAGAATCTTTCTGTGGCAAATCCGCAGGAGTCGCCCCCGTTAACAAATGAATTAAAGTAGCTCCCAAAGCATACAAATCAGAAGCCGCCACCGCCCGGCCCCAAAACTGTTCTAAGGGTGCATAGCCACTGGTTCCTACAACTGTAAACGTTACGCCTGTCACCGCCGCTTGAGCTTGTACCGCACCAAAATCTACTAGATAAACCTGCTGATATTCCCCCAAAATTAAATTACTCGGCTTAATATCTCGGTGCAAAACCGGGGGACTCAATTCATGCAAATAAATTAAAATTTCTAGCACTTCAGTGGCAATTTTTCGTACTTGTTTTTCGGAAAAATGCTGACCATTTTCTAAAAATTCCTGAAGTGAAAATCCCGGAATATAATCTTGCACTAATCCAAACCAAGGCAATCCTGCTCCGGCTTCCCGTTCCAGGGAAAAATAATCTCGATAGCAAGGAATGCGGGGATGATTTAGCGCCTGCAAAACTTGTGCTTCTCTTTCAAAAAGCTTCAGTTCTTCCCACTGCATTTCCGGGCTAAAAGCTAACATTTTCAGTGTCACCTGTTCTTGAAACTCTAAATCTACTGCTAGCCAAGTTTGATGACCGGCCGCTGTGCGTCCTAAACGCTGTTGCAATTGATAACGTTCTTGTAAAAGTTTTCCGGGATTTAACACAGCCTTGATATTTTTTTATTGAAAAAAATTGCCTTAACTATTAAATTAACTATTTTGCCGAGAGCGTTAAATTGCTAGTACAAGTAATTATCCGTGGATTTCTCCATTCGGCATAATTGTACCGCGCCACTGAGCACCCGTTAAATTAGCAGTGCTCAAATCGGCCCTAATCAAATTTGTGCGGTGCAAAATTGCCTCCCGAAAATCTGTTCTAGCCAGGTAAGCATCAGTCAGATCAGCTTCACTCAAATTTGCCTGATTCAAATTAGCTCGACTCAAATCAGCCCTCACCAAATTAGCTCGACTCAAGTCAGCCATAACTAAATTAGCATTGCTCAACTTAACATCAGGAAGAAATGCACCCCGCAAGTTAGCGCCAGCAAATTCAGCATCAATTAACACAGCTCTTTCCAACTTAGCATTTGTCATTACAGCCCAGGAAAAATTTGTTTCTACCAAAGTTGCTTCAGTCAAAAATATGCCATGTAAAATAGCTTCGCTCAAATTCGCCTGAGTCAGATTTGCTTCCCCCAGAGATGCTTCTGTCAAATTCGCGTGACTGAGATTAGCTTTAGTCAAATCTGCACCTTGCAAATTGACGCCCCGCAAATCTGCACCTTGCAAATTTGTACCCCGCAAATTTGCACCCTCAAAAATCCGCACCTCCTTCCGCAAATTTGCACCCCGCAAGCACGCACCGCGCAAATCTGCACCTTGCAAATTCACACCTCGCATATCTGCATCGCTCAAATTTGCATCAATAAAAACTGCCAAAGAGATGTTGGCTTTGCGAAAGTCTGCACCTTGCAAAGTAGCTCCGTGGAAGTCTGCATCCGACAAATTTGCTCCGCTCAAGTTTGCTTGATTTAAGTTAGCACCGCACAGCTTTGCATTAGTTAAATTTGCGCGCTGAAGGTTAATTCTGCTCAGGTACGACATCGCTAAGTTTGCACCCCAAAGGTCAGCATTACTTAAATTGACGCCAATTAAATCGGCCCCGCTCAGGTATACCCCTCTGAGATTCATACCTTGAAAATCTAGTTCTCCTGATGTATATCGCCTTAAAATTTCGCTGGCATTCATATTTTTTTTGTTGGTAATTAGGTACAATCTGCTATTTCTAGGCTGCTTAAATTTCTGTTCGCGCAGGCGAACTTAGTTTTTGTAGCGCCAGACTAGAGTCTGATAAATTTGATGAAATTTCTTGAATTTCAGTTGACGCAAGCGGACTTAGTTTGTGTCACCCCAGACTTGAGTCGGGGCATTTAATGAGTTGGATTGACAAATTCTTGAGTCCACAAGACTGTTTTGTTGCCTAACTGTCGCCCGTGAATTTTCACATGAGTAAGATATTTTGATTTTAAAGTACACAGTTTTTTGTGAATGTAGGTAGCTGTAGCCTGTTGGTTTGGTACTTCAGCAGACTCCAGAATCACGTGGAGCCAACCGTCTTTAAATCCTACTGTAGCAGCAATTCCTTTAGGCTGTAGCAATTGATTGATCAATTGGGCGATCGCCTTTGGTTTGCCTTGTTTTGCCATTTCCAGAAGCTGATACTGATTTGCTTTATGGCTAGAGTTGTCCGGCGGGATTTCGGAAATATTGTCCCCCCGGTTTTCGGCGATTTCAGAAGGAGATTGCCCCCTTTCTTTTAACTCCAATTCGCTCAAAATTTCCAGCAATTTATCGGCAAACTTCTGAACTTTTCCTACATACTCTCTCAGATTTTTATATTTCCAGTACAAACGATCCTCGGCACTTCCCGTAGAAAACTTTCCGTTCAAAGCAGCTTCTAACTGGGTGAATATATTTTCTATTTGCGCCGTTGCGGAGTTAGCACTTTGACTGACTAATTCTGTCATTTCTTCTTCCAATTCCAACTTGCGTTTGATGGAATCGCTAATATTTATAATAACAGGAGCCGCCGGTTCTAAAGTTTCGATAATACTCGACCTTTCTGCAACTGGGAATGTTTCTACCATTTCCTGTCTGAACTCGGTAGCATAATTATTGCTGCTTTCGGGTTCTTTAAACGGTACATTTTCTGCCGTGTCCGGCACTAAGTAACTCTTTTGGGGGTCATAATGATAGTGAGGTGGAGGAGCTTGAAGGATGTGAGTAATCTCGCCTGGATCAAAATAATCGGTGCGCCTTTCCACCAGCTCGCTCTCTTCATAAACACTGTTGTTTAAATGTGTCTGATCGTAATCTTCACTAGGCGAAGATTCGGCTTCATGGAGTTCTTCCTGTTGCATTTTGGCGTAACAAGGATTCATCGCTTTGATGATTACGCTCGCAGCTTGGTCGTTTTCATCTCTGTTGTCGAGATTGCTAGCAGTTCTGTACAACTGAGATTCCAGTTCGGCTAGGCTGCCACAGACATTAAACAGTTGTCGCAGTAGATTGTCAAGTTCTTGAGTTTTCAGCAGTAGCCAGTCGCGATCGCTAAAAGTGAACTCGTGATAAAGACTAGAAAAAATTAGGATTTTCGCCCTCAGCGGATTTGTTTGCTGCAATATTTTTTGTCGGACATCAAATAAAGGGCCGGGGTTTCTTGCCCTTTCTTCGCTGCTGGGTATTTCCGAACTAAAGTGCTCTTCAAATGCGGGTGCTTCCTGACCGCCAAAACTAGATATGTTTATTTCTAATTTGGTGAAGTCTTCAAATTCATACAGCCTGCTAAGTTGACAGACTATGAGGTCTGCTACTAAAGCATACTCGGTTTTTTTGTTAACCTTAGAGACTATACTATTTAAAACAGCTTCAATATCTTCTAATCGGCTGTATTTGGCGCACAGTTCTTCAATTAAAATTCGTACATCGGCGCTGGCGAGTTGGGCGGGGTCGTTTTCCCAGAAATCTTTACAAGCAAAAAATATTATTTTTTTAATGCGCGAAAGATTCACGTCTTGTTCTAATTCGCGAACAACTTCATCTAAAATAGATAAAGCTTTCATAGTTTTCCTCCCATAAAACTACCCTGTCAACACTCAGCAAGAAATAATACAATTATACCACATTTGATAAATGCAAGACTTTGATGCGATCGTAATTGGCAGCGGTATTGGGGGCTTAGTCGCCGGCTCGATGCTAGCTCGTTACGGCAAGCGGGTGCTCGTCTGCGAGAGCCACACAATAGCGGGCGGGGCAGCCCACAGCTTTTCGCGCCGGGGATTTCACTTTGATTCGGGGCCTTCTTTTTATTGCGGTTTGACTGACCCCCGGTCGTTCAATCCTTTGCGGCAAGTTTTTGATGTTTTGGAGGAATCGATCGCAGCAATTTCCTACGATCCGCTGGGGCATTACCATTTTCCCGAAGGAAGTTTACCGATTTATGCTGATGCGAGAAGTTACTTAGATGCTGTAGCTAAATTCGCACCGCAAGGTGCTGTAGAATTACAGCAATTTCAACAAAACTTATTAGTTTTGTATGAAGCTTTGCGTGGAATTCCGGCTTTAGCGCTGAGATCCGACTGGCAGTTGATACCTGTTTTGCTGTCTCGGTACTCGCCTGCTTTGGTGAAGCTGTTGCCGCTAGTAGGTGCGATCGCGGGTTCAGCAGGTTCCTTGATGGATCGGGACGTGCGCGATCCTTGGGTGCGGCGTTTGATAGATTTGGAGTGCTTTTTGCTGTCGGGTTTGAAAGCGCACGGAACTGTCGCCCCGGAAATAGCTTTTATGATTGGCGAACGATCGCGCTGTGCGATCGAATATCCTGTAGGTGGCAGCGGTGCGATCGTCGATGCTTTAGTCAGAGGCTTGCAGCGCTGGGGAGGAAAATTGCGCCTGGGAACTCCCGTCGAGCAAATATTAGTTGAATCCGGCAAAACCACCGGCGTTCGCTTGAAAAATGGCGAAATTATCCGCGCCCCAATTGTCATTTCAAATGCGACAATCTGGGATACTTATACAAAATTACTGCGCCCTGAAGATTTACCGGAAAGCTACCGAAAAACCGCCTTGTCGATGCCAGCAGTAGACAGTTTCATGCACCTGCATTTAGGAATTAAAGCCGAAGGACTCGAAGGTTTGACCGGCCACCACGTCGTCGTTCACGACAGCAAGATTGACATTACAGTACCCGGAAATACTTGCATGATTTCGATTCCTACAGTGTGGGATGCAACTCTCGCGCCGCCCGGACATCACGCCGTTCACGCTTATACATTGGAACCTTACGAAGGTTGGGAATATGGCGAATTGTATCAGCAGAAAAAGCAAGAGCGATCGCAATCTCTGTTTCAAGCTTTAGAAAGAATTATACCGGATTTGCGATCGCGAATAGTCTTAGAGTCGATCGGCACACCGCTAACCCACGCCCGATTTTTGCATCGATATCAAGGAACTTACGGGCCTGCAATTGCCGCCGGAAAAGGCACATTTCCGGGGCCGCAAACACCAGTCAAAGGCTTGTATCGCGTGGGAGACAGCACCATGCCGGGAATTGGCGTCCCCGCCGTCGCAGCATCGGGTATTTTGTGCGCGAATACTTTGGTAAATTCCGATGTGACAGCACAATTTTTGTAAGCGAAGGAAGTTCGGCAACGGATTATGTAACGGATGTAACGGATGTAACTCACATCTTGCACCATTGTCAAGAACAGGCAAGATGCCTGTTCCACAAAGAGTGAATTTTCTTGTGGAACAGGCATCTTGCCTGTTCCTAAACAAGTAATTGAGAATGGTGCAACATCTCAAATGTAACGGATGTAACGGATGTCAGGAAGAAGGAAGTTCGGCAACGGATTATGTAACGGATGTAACGGATGTCAGGAAGAAGGAAGTTCGGCAACGGATTAACTGGTTCCCTGCCTCTGGCGGGGAACCGAGATCCAGAGGCTCTGCCTCGCTGGCAAAAAAACAGGAGGCAGAGCAATAGTGAAATGCGTTCCCAGCCAGAGCCAGGGAACGAGGAAAACGAGGAAAAAACTACTTTTTACAAAATCTGCCTGCTGCCAAAACTGATTATCCACCAGCGGCAAAAGCGCCCATAATTGCGATCGACAAAGCCAAACCTGGCAACAGCAGCAATCCTAACATCAAAGCATCGTGTCCGCTCATCACTTTCTCCTGATATTGACCTTAAACATTATACTCTTTGACACTCCCCTGGCTGAAGCCGAGGGGATTCTTAATTCAGCGACTGACCTTAAAATTTTCTGTCCTTACGGCAATACTTAAACCTTTCAACCGTGGGGATACCACCAATTGACGAGCCTAATTCAGAAGCATCCCAGCGGGTCTATCTCCAAAAGCGTACTAGGATATTTCCCTAGAGTTTGGGTATGCCCTACCCTACTTAACAATTCGAGCGTGAAAAAGTTTATTTGCTGGATTGAAACCTACATTTTCGGTTTCGACTGTTTATAGTGTTTTCGCCGCACTTTGTCCCCCAGTTTATGCCTAAAAGTGTGTCTCATGTCCTGTTTCACGATGGCAAGGGAGTTTAACCCTGACTGTTTCAGTTTACCATACTGTCCCGTTTTGTCCAAAGCTTTTTAAGGAAGTTTTTTGAATTAAAAAGATTGGATTTTGGGTTCATGACTGAGGTAAAGAGAACAGGCAGGATAAATCCTGCAACGCCCTTTCATCCCCGGACTGAAGTCACGGGGTTTTCAGGGTATTCCTTATAAACCGCTATCTCGCCCTTAAGAATTAAAACCGGCATATAGATTCAGGATTAACAGGGCAAATTTTATTAACAATGGGATTCCCGCGCAAGTCGAGTGTAGTTAACTTTTGCAAAGATTGCAGGGAACTGATATCAGAGATTTGATTGTTGTACAAGTCAAGTAAAAATAAGTTATTTAAAGCTTGCAGCGCGCTGCTATCCGAAATCGGATTGTTGAACAGATAAAGTTCAGTCAAATTAGTTAACGATTTCAGCGGACTGATGTCTGATATTTGATTGTTACCGAGGTTGAGTTCAATTAAATTAGTGAGCGATGTCAAAGGAGTAATATCTGATATTTTATTTTGGAATAAAACCAATTTATTTAAGTTTGTTAGAGATTCCAGCGGAGTGAGGTCAGATATTTCATTTCCGAAGAGAAACAGCGTTTTGAGATTTTTCAAGGAAGCCAGCGGGGTGATCTCCGATATTTTATTATTGTAAAGGTAGAGTGTCTGGAGTTCAGTTAAATTTGCCAGAGGAGCGATATCTGAAATTTGATTTTTGTAAAGAATCAGCGCATTTAAGTTAGTTAAATTTTGCACCGGAGTGATGTCGGAAATTTTGTTGTCAAACAAGACAAGTGCGGTAAGATTAGTTAGATCTGCTAGGGGACTGATGTCTGAGATTTGATTGGTATCGAGAACGAGTATGCTCAGATTTGTTAGAGATGAAAGCGGACTGATATCTGATATTTGATTGACATCTATAACCAGAGTTTTTAGGTTAGTTAAAGATTGCAGGGGAGCGATGTTAGATATTTGATTACTGCCGAGGATGAGATTAGTAAGTTGAGTGAAAGATGAGAGGGGGCTGATATCGGTAATTTGAAGATTTTTGAGGTTAAGTTCTGTTGTATTAGAAAGCAGTTCGTTAGCTCGATCGCACTCGGAAGTCTCTGATATTTGCAACAGTATGTCTGCGGTATGTTTGGCGCTGCTCGATAGATTTTCTTTCTGCTTGCACCACTCGGAAAAGTTATTATAAGTTGTCATGGCTTGTGCTGCCTCAATCGATTTTAGATGGGATATTTTAAATTTTAGATAAGTATAGCAATTCTATTCCCTTTGTAAATGAGATTTTTTTCGGGTTTTGAGAAATTTCCGCAAAAATTGTGTAAAGTAATCTTAACATCCTTAATTGCATTGCCTTCGCAGGAGCCAAGAGCCAACTATGACACCAGAACTAATTTTTAATGCCGGTAATCTGTTCGTTGTGCCTTTCTGGGCAATTATGATTTTATTACCAAACTGGGGAATTACCCGAAAAGTGATGAATTCCTTTATTCCGTTTGCAGTGCTCGCCGTTTTGTACATATATTTGTTTGGTAGCAGTCTGACTGCGGAAAATGCGGCTGCTTTGTCGAATCCCAAGTTAGCAGATATTGCTAAGTTTCTGGGGGAGGAAACGGCGGCGGCTACGGGATGGATACATTTTTTAGTGATGGACTTGTTTGTCGGGCGCTGGATTTATTGGGAAGGACAGCGGACAGGAGTTTGGACGGTTCATTCTTTGGCTTTGTGTTTTTTTGCTGGGCCGATGGGATTGCTTTCTCATATTGTAACTGCTTGGATTACTCAAAAGTTTTTCCCCAGTTCTGAAAGTCTTTCAGGGGCGGGATCTGGGGCCCACCCACAAGAAAATTGATGTATTGTGGAACGGGCTCTGTGGCCCGTTCGTTCCTAAGAAGGGCGCAAGATATCAATAACAATATAGATCGTAGCTAAACCCGCTCCTTGTATTTTGCAAGAGGTAGATGGCGATTTACCGTTGGGTGGGGGCGGGTTTATGAGATTATTGGTTGTAGGCAATTATTGTTGGTGAAACCCGCCCCTACAATCCTCGATCGCAGCGAGGTAGATGCCGGTTTACCGTTGGGTGGGGGCGGGTTTATGAGATTATTGGTTGTAGGCAATTATTGTTGGTGAAACCCGCCCCTTGTATCTTAAAAGAGTGAGCTAGCCGATCGCCACGTCATTGATTCGATCATACCGACAATCAGGCG
>NZ_JAUBOV010000037.1:0-70831 GCF_036700405.1 Microcoleus sp. T3_D1 | reverse complement strand
AGCCGGATGATGGGAAACTATCACGTCCGGTTTTGCATGGGAGTTCGGGGTAGCGATACCCCGTTCGACCCTACCAAATGGAACAGAAAATGTGCTTACTGCGACACTGAAAATGTACCTTTGCAAGTTGAACACATTCATCCAAAAGCTAAAGGTGGAAGCAATCGAATTTCTAATCTCTGCCTTGCTTGCGAGAAGTGCAACCAGAAGAAAGGCACTCAAGATGTTGAGCAATTTTTAGTCAAGAAACCTGACATCTTGAAGCACATTCTTGCACAAGCAAAACGTCCGCTTAAGGATGCTGCTGCTGTGAATTCGACTCGATGGGCGTTGTTTTCTCGACTGAAAGAAACGGGGTTGCCCGTTTTGACTGGTTCAGGTGGACTGACAAAGTTTAATCGTACTCGACTGCAACTACCTAAAACTCATTGGCTTGATGCTGCTTGTGTCGGTCAAATTGAATCATTGTCTGTAGTAACGAGTAAACCATTGCTAATCAAGACAACTGGACACGGGACTCGTCAAATGTGCCGCACAGACAACTTTGGCTTCCCATCTCGGTACGTTCCGAGAAACAAGTTTGTCAAAGGTTTTCAAACCGGCGACATTGTAAAAGCAGTCGTTACCAGTGGCAAAAAAATAGGTGAATATGTTGGTCGGGTTGCGGTTAGATCGACGGGTTCGTTCAATATCTCGGCATCAGAATTGGTGCAAGGGATTAGCCATAAATACTGCAAAATTGTTCACCACAAAGATGGCTACAGTTACTCATTTTGAATTTGAAGATTCAAGGCGATTGAAATCGCCGGGTCGTTTCCCTCTCAGGACTGAAGTCGCTGAGTTTCCCAGTTAGCGAATTTTTTTATGAATTTGAGAAGAATCTTGACAGTCGCGACCAATGTATTTTGGGAAGTAATTCGCGATCGCATCCTTTACTTAATTATTATTTTTGCTCTGTTGATGGGCGCCTCGGTACGGTTGATACCCGAATTGGCGGCGACAACCGAAAAGAAAATTATCTTAGATGTCGGTTTGGCTGCTATGAGCATTCTCGGTTTAATTGCCACAGTCTTTGTGGCTACCGGATTGGTCAACAAAGAAATTGAAAAGCGCACTGTTTACCTGTTAGTTGCTAAGCCGATAAGTCGGGCTGAGTTAATTGTGGGCAAGCACTTAGGGCTGTCGGCGGTGCTGGCCGTGCTTGTAGCAGCAATGACTGTTATCTATCTGGCTATTCTGAGTTTGAGCCGCATTCCTTTCCCTTTGGAAAGCATTTTAATCGCTTCGCTGTTTATCTGGTTTGAGCTGTGTCTGATGGCTGGTGTCGGGATTTTATTTGGGGTTTTTAGCAGTTCGCTGTTGGCAACTTTACTGACATTTGGCGTTTATTTAATGGGACATTCGACGCGGGATTTAGTAGCTTTGGGCAAGTTAACTAAAAATCCTGGCATTGAACAATTGATGATGGGACTTTATCTGGTTTTGCCGGATTTAGCCAGATTCAATTTGAGAAACGATGCTGTTTACGGACAAGTTCCTTTCTTGGCAGGTTTGATTACAGATGCTGGCTACGGTTTGCTGTATGTGGTGCTGCTGTTGTCAATTGCGATCGCCATATTTTCCCGTAGGGAATTTTAAAACTCGCATTCCGCACCTTCAGAGTAATTGTTTGTAGTGAGGGCTAAAGCCCTCACTACAAACCAATTTTATTATCGACTTAGCGCGCTAAGATATAGACAAGGTTATCGATCAATACGCTTGGGTTAAAACTATTTATTCCGGGCGATATCCCTTGCAGCATCCCCCTGATTGTTGGGGAGTAGGGGTTGACTTTGAGTAAGTTCTTGTCCCCCCCTTGTAGGGGCGGTGCGACCCCTACTCCCCGTGCCCGCCCTAGGCGCCGGGGGGATCGATCTTAACTGAACCGTATTGGGTTATCGATCGCCCATCTCGACTAAAACTCAAACTTTTATTGGTAAAATGAGGTGACTTATGACCACTGTAATTCACAAACCGATATCGCAGCTCAAGATTACTTGGCCTCTGCTACCCGATGATTTCATCTTACCAGACGACCCTGTAGACGATATAGACCATCCCTTGCTAGCTAACGGTTTGCGCCAGTCTGTAGTGGATTCCCCGGAACTAATGCAAGACGCACTAATAGTTTCTAATTTTGCTTTGTGCGCTGCTGTGGACGATCGCACTATTTGCAAAGCCCCAGACTGGATGTACGTGCAGCCGGTTCAAAAGAGGCCTCACAACTATCCCCGCCGCAGTTACACGCCTCATACCGAAGGAACTGTCCCTTTTGTAGTGATGGAATTTCTATCAGCTACTTACGGCGATGAATACTCTGTCGAACACACAGAAGAAATCGGCAAGTGGTTTTTTTACGAACAAGTAATCAAAGTTCCTCGCTATGTCATTTTTCGACCGCATACAGGCAGAATAGAAGTTTATGCGCTTGAATCTGAGCGTTATGAAAATCAAAATCCTGATGAAAACGGCCGTTATTTAATACCTGGATTAAATCTATTTTTGGGAGTGTGGCAGGGAACTCGCGAAGGTAGAACAGGATATTGGCTGCGCTGGTGGACGGCGGGCGGAGAACTGCTTTTGTGGCCGGAAGAAAGGGCAGAAAATGAACGCCAGCGGGCCGATCGCCAACTGCAAGACAAAGAGTTAGCCGAGACGCTGCTGGAACAGGAAAGACAGCGAAATCAAGAGCTTTTGGCTCGATTGGCAGCCCTCGGTATCGATCCTGAATAGCATTAGAAGTCCGATGGAAGTCGGAAGAAGGAAGAGGTTCGAGGAAAAAGGGGAACCCGATCGAGATCTGCTTTCTTCATCCTTCTTTCTTTAGTTGGCTTTCTTACTTATATGTTGGTAAAAAAAGGTGAAATTATGTTAATAGAAAAACTTGAAGAATTAAAAAATATTTTCGCACAAATGGAACGGGCTTTGATTGCCTACTCCGGCGGAATTGACAGCACTTTGGTGGCAAAAATCGCTTTTGATGTGTTGGGCGATCGCGCTTTGGCAGTGACGGCAGTTTCCCCGTCTTTACTGCCAGAAGATTTAGAAGATGCGCGGATTCAAGCAGCAGAAATTGGTATTGCCCACGAGGAAGTAGAAACTCAGGAAATGGCAAATCCCAATTATACCTCTAACCCAATTAACCGCTGCTATTTCTGCAAAAGCGAACTGCACGATACTTTGAAACCCCTAGCACTAGCAAAGGGTTATCCTTATGTGGTGGATGGGGTTAATGGTGACGATTTAAAGGATTATCGTCCCGGAATTCAGGCGGCAAAGGAACGCGGCGCGCGATCGCCCTTAGCAGAAGTAGGAATCACTAAATTTGAAGTGCGGCAATTGGCAAAAGAATTGGGTTTGCCTTGGTGGGACAAACCGGCTCAACCTTGTTTGAGTTCGCGCTTTCCTTACGGCGAAGAAATCACCGTTGGAAAGTTGCAAAGAGTGGGGCGCGCCGAACGGTATTTGCGGCAGTTGGGACTGAAAAATTTGCGAGTGCGATCGGATGGAGATACGGCACGCATTGAGTTACCTGCAGAGGAGATTAAGGAGTTTGTGCTAAATACCGATTTGCCTGCATTGGTGGCGGTGTTTCAGGAGTTTGGTTTTGTGTACGCGACTTTGGATTTGGAGGGGTTTCGCAGTGGCAAATTAAATCAGGTTTTGCAGCCGGAATTGTTGAGGGGGAAAGGTTGATTAATTTTCCACACTACAAAAAATTTCTCATGATTGATGTAGTTTGGGACATGGAGAAAGCGGAACAATGTCAATCGAACCTTTACCTTTGATGTAGCAACTTATACCTTTCAAGGCTCGAATTGTTAGGATTACAGGACTTACGCAAAAGTAACGTATTGCTGTCGCCCAGCGAACTCAGTGAAGCAATCTCGGCGTTGCTTAATCAGGGTATGAAAAAAATAACTTTAAAATCCAAAAGCTTTGTGGATACTGGTTTCTATGACGGGCATATTTAGCCTTTCATACCGTAAATCAGCAACGCCTTGGATGTTTGCCGTAGATTTGGGATGTGCCATGTAATAGCAAATCTGGTTTTAATACCCCCTTTATTTGTTAGTCCCCCTTTGCTCAAACTTCGTTTGACTCTATGCAGCGGTTTCAACCGCCGATTCATAAAGAGGGTGGCTAAATTTCAACGCCCGAGTCTTATCAGGGAGTAGTTGGCTGAATTTGCTGTGGCTGCATTTGCTGCTGCTGATTCTGGAGCTGAAGTTGCTGCTCCTGGATTTGAATTTGCCGATTCTCAAGATCTATTTGCCGCTGTCTGTCTTCAAGCTGCAGTCTTCTGTCTTCAAGTTGCAGTCTTCTGTCTTCTGCTTGCTCCAATCTATCTTGACGTTGTTGCTCTCTTTCTAGCAACCGGTCTTCACGTTGCTCTTGTCTGTCTTGACGTTGTTCGCGAAGCTGTCTGAGCTGATTTCGTCGCTCGAAATCCCCTCCCAAAAATAAGTTTTGAAAAGCGTTGATAGTTGCTTGAAACCCAGTAAAAACGCCGCTAACAGTGTTAATTCCAGTTGCTACTCCTGTTATTGGCTGCAAGAATCTGTTGATATTGTCTGCTACCCTAGCATAGCCCGATCGCGCTACCAGAATCACATCGTTGTTGCGGAGAGTTGGGTTATTATTAGGATTCAACCCTTGAGCAAAATCCACCTCGATCGTGCGGCGAGAAACAGTACCGTTGGGGTTCAATCGCAATAGTTCTACCTTGTCTTTTTTAGCCCGCAATTGATTGAAACTGCCTGCGGTCAGCAAAGCTTGGTGCAGGGATGTACTAGGCCGCACCTCCAAAGCCCCAGGCCTAATTACTTCTCCTACAATATTGATGCTAATGGCGTTCGGAGAAAAACTGCTATTTGCCACTTGAGAAACTTCAGCTAAGTCTACAGTAGCTGCCGTCGGGATAATTACGCTATCTCCTTCTTGCAGCAAAATATCTTGAGTTGCGTCGCCTTTTTGCAGCAAATCCCACAGATTTACCATGATAGTTTGTTCATTCCCACCTCTGACTCGGCGGCGGATTTGCACTCGGCGAATGTCAGCTTCTGTAGTGATACCACCAGCAATTTTCAATGCTCTAGTTATCGTTGGTAAGCCCACAACTGCTCCTTGCTGTTGGTCGATAGATACAAAACTCAACTCTGTTTGTTGGTTGCTCGATCGCACATCCGAAGCAAATACAGTATAAGGCCCCGGCCGGTTTACTTCCCCGACAATTACCACGCCAATTGGTTTAGTAATATCAGCGGAAAAATTAGCACTGGCTCTTTGACGAACTTCTTGAGTATTAAGGGCCCTTGCTGTCGGTACAAAAATTGTATCTCCATCTCGAATCGTGACATCTTGACGCAAATTTCCCGTGTCTAAAAAATCCTGCAAATCAACAGTAGTAACTTGCTCCGGCCCGCCTCTGCGGGGACGGCGAATTTGGACATTTCGCATATCTCCTGCTGATGTCACCCCTTGTGCAAGTTGCAGCATTTCCATCAAAGTCGGGAATTTTACTCCTCCTCCATCTCTAGTGGGATTAATCTTGTAGGAACCCGGGCGAGTAACTTCACCGGCAAGACCTATATTTAGGGGGCGAGCGACTACCAGAGTCACGGTAACAACGGGAACGTTGATGAAGGGTTCGTATCGCTGGGTAATGACATTAGCAGCTTGTTGCAGCGTCAACCCTTGAATTGAGACGCTGCGAATGATTGGCAAATTGAGCGTCCCGTCAACTAACACTTGATATTCTCTGCTGAATTCAGGAACGCCGAATATCTCTAAAGCAATGCGATCGCCCGACCCTAAAGTATAAGCTGCTTCTTGTGTCAGCGAACCAGAATTGCCGCTCGCCGGCAAACTCGAACCCGCAGGTGGCGGCGGCGGTACTCTCGGCCTGTTTGGGTTAGGAGTGCCTGCAGGAGTTCTGACGGCAGGCAACTGAGCTATACTGGGCAGCGAACTCAATAGCACCAGGAGTGCTGACAAACTCAGACTTGTAGCGGTTTGAACGGTATGTTTCATCTTTCTTTCCTGGTTGCAGCCTGCCATTGAACAAGAGCAATTTAGCTAGTGGATTTTAGTTTATTTTCCCTGCTGTCCAGTGTAGCCTCGCTTCGCTGCAAAATCCACAGGTGGAATCATAAAAATTGTGCGATCGCACTTAACTATTTTGCACCTTGTTTGTAAAGAAACTGTAAAGCCCGCCAACTGTTCTCAGGATTAGGCTCTCGTTTGAGCAAAATTCTTCACACATAACTCGGGATACAAATCAACCCGCCACAGAAAGGAGATAGGAAAAAACCGCCCTGATTTGAGGTAAAATATTAAATAATTCTATCTGCGGGACAAAGACAAGTGTCACTAAAATTGGATAAAGTAATTCCCTGGGGACGCTGCTTGGATGAATACATAGGAATGTTTAGCTTGACATCAAGTGACCTCAAGCTAGCAATTCTTGATTGTGCGGGCGGCCCGGCGAGTTTCAATGCCGAAATGACTCGCCAAGGTAAAAAGGTAATTTCTTGCGATCCAGTTTATCAGTTTAGTGCGGTGGAAATTGGCGATCGCATCCAAGAAACATATCAAACTGTGATTGACGGTGTTAAAGCCAATTTAGACGGCTACCTGTGGAATAATTTTGAATCGCCCTACCAGCTAGGCGAAGTGCGAATGAAGGCGATGCAGGAATTTTTAGAAGATTTTCCATCTGGCTTGCAGCAAGGCCGCTACCTGAATGCTGAGTTGCCAGTTTTGCCTTTCGAGAACGGTCAATTCGATTTAGCTTTGTGCAGCCATTTCTTATTTGCTTATTCTCACCTGCTTTCGGAAGAATTTCATCGGTCAGCAATTACAGAAATGTGTCGGGTTGCGAAGGAAGTCCGGGTATTCCCTCTATTGCAGAGTTTTAGCGGGGAGGAATCCGATCACTTAAACCCGATTCTCACAGAATTGAAAAAGAGAAGTTTTAGTGTAGAAATTCAAGAGGCTCCTTATGAGTTTCAAAAAGGTGGGAATAAGATGCTGCGAGTTAGGGGGCGAATGTAATTCGCGGCTGCGGAGGGCATGGCAATTTCCGATCGCTTATTTCAAAAAAATTAGATCAGCTAAGCATAAGGTTATGCCTCATCTTGGGGTTCGCCAATCGCACGCTGGACTGCATGGCGAATGTGGATAATCCTCACCGTTGGTATGGGTTGATCGTCAAAAATAGTGAAGAGTATGCGATACGTGGTTTTACCACTTCCATACAGAAGCTGGCGAATCTCTGGGCTGAAAAACGCGTTTTCACGGGCTAAAACACAACGACGCGGCATTTCTTTCAGTGAGGAAATCGCTTTAATCAAACCCTGATACCATGCTTGAGCGCGTTCGGGAGTCGTGAATTGGGAAAAGTTCAGAAACGCTGCATCAGCTTCAGATTGAGCTGTACTGGAAAAGTCAATGCGATACATTATGCTTCCAAAGAAAGTCCGTATTTCTGGTTTTGTCTATCGACAAACTCTTCCAGAGTAGAAAACTGACCCCGATCGAAGTCATCAAGTCCGCGTTGAATCCCTTCTAATGCCTCGAAGAAATCGCTTTCATCAAAGCTAAGTCCGAACGCGATAACAGCTAGGGTAACGCTGGTTATATCTTGTCCTGTACTTTCCGCCCGTTGGCGCAGCAGTGCTTCGATTTGGGGGGGTAAGGTGAGTGTAAGAGTCATAAAAGTTATGATGAATGGTTAACTTTATTTTCTAACTTTATTTTGGCATAGGTAGCCAAAACGATCGCTTCCTAAACTATCGGCCCATTCCTGAACCAGATCGTGCTCTTCGGCCCGTCTTGTTTTTCTGGTAATCTTGGAAGGCTGCGAGACTCAAGGCGATCGTTTCTTCTTCGCTGAGGGGTTGAAACTCGTTTGCGGTGTCAATTTCTCCCCACTGATATCCCTCCGTTTCCTCGGCCATTTCTGCGATTAACCGTTCAAAGTCGCTGAGATTACCGTTGGACTGATTCAGCCATGAAAGCACGATCGCCTTAACCGAATCGCTGGGCATGGCTTGAATTTTGGCGTGGAGTTGCTTTATAGATTGAGCCATTGGACAATAGAGAGTGACTGATTTAATTTTAGCGCAGTGTCAAATAGTTGTGGACACGATAGCGCACAGTTGCGGTAAAATTGGTTAAAGACTTTAAGAACTGTCAAAATGCTAAGTAGCGCCGCATTGAGAAAAACAGGGTCTGGGTGGGAATTTGCAAATGAAGAAGCCTTAGAGGATTTTGTCGAAGTTCACTTGCAAAGTTTGCTCGGTTTAACAGTCATCAAGCGGCAATTCACTGTCAACGAGCAAAGATGCGATCTTATAGCGGTGGACGAGAAGAAACGGTTAGTTGTGCTGGAGTTGAAAAACGGCGAAGATAGATATGTCGTTCAGCAGTTAACCCGTTATTACGATGCTTTGTTGGAACACAAACCTTTTGCCGATCGCGTAGATTATTCTCAACCCGTTCGCTTAATAGCAATTGCGCCAAAATTTCACAGAGATAATTTTACAGACAGGAAGTATCACGGGCTATTTTTTCAATTTTTGCAATTTGCGATCGTTCCTGATGAGGAAAAATTATATTTACACTTTAAAGATGTAGATGCCGAACATATTGCACGAGTAGAGATTACATATCGAGAACAATACAGCAACGAAACTCTATCTGAACCGCCAAGGTTGCTTTTAAAATTTATGCAAGAATGTAATGAAACTGAACGCGAAGGAGTTTTGAGCGTTCGCAGACAGATTCTAGGCTGTGATAGACGGGTCAAGGAACTTACTGACTCTAGTAGTATTAAGTATGGTTTCGGCAAAAATAAATTGATTGCTGAATTTAGATTTGATGCCAGACGAAATAGCCCTGCAATGTTTTTATGGCTGCCACTTCCCAGAGGATACAACAATAATAAAATCCTAGCTAGAATGAGAATTTGGACGAATTGGGAAATAGTCACAGATACAGGTTATATTCGGAAGGGAATTGGCATAATGGTTAATGAGGATGAGTACAAAGTAGGTATGGTTTCTCCTTCAGCTAAGTTAATGCCTGATACCTCCTATAGGGCATTAGGTGCCAGGGATAAATTTTTGAATGATCCAGCATACAGAAAGAATTATGTTATGAATAATTTGGCATTTTATGTGAGCAAGTATGGACGAAACTACCGTCACGGTTCGCCGTTAGCGATGTCCATAACATACTATTTTAAGATAATTGGAAAAAGTGACGAATCCACTTCTTTAGAAAGAATAGTTAATTTAGCTTTAGAATCAAGATTGGTAAAACTCTAACTTGGAAGAATTAACAAACCCGATCGCACCCCATCACCCATTACCAAATCCACCATCCATCTGCGTCTATCTGCGTGCATCTGCGGTTAAAAAAAATCTCATCAATAGCTTCGCAACAAATCAAATTACCCAACTTTGATATAATATTACACCTAGAAGCAAAACTCAAACCAACTCATGCCACAAACAGTCTGGATCGCACGACACGGAAACCGCATCGACTTCGTTAACCCCGACTGGTTTCTCACCGCAGAACACCGCTACGACCCCCACCTTTCCGAAGACGGTCACATTCAAGCTAAACAACTCGCAAATCGCCTCAAAGGTGAAGGAATTTCTCATATTTTTGCTTCCCCTTTTCTGCGAACTGTCCAAACAGCAAATCACGCGGCAGAAGCTCTCGATTTGTCAATTAAACTAGAGTGGGGACTGTGCGAATGGCTAAATCCTGAATGGATGACAGAAATGCCGGAAACTGAGTCCGTAGAAGCTTTGTGCCGGCGTTTTCCCAGGATTGATGCTTCCTACAAAGGCGGTATTGCTAATTATCCCGAAACAGGGGAAGCTTGTCTCAAAAGGGCGGGGGAAACTGCTAAACGCCTCGCGGCAGAGTTTCCCGAAGATATGTTATTGGTAGGTCACGGTGCGTCGGTTTTAGGAACTGCGATCGGGCTGGCGGGCTGTGCTGAAACGGAAATTAACGCTTCTTTGTGCTGTTTGGTGAAAGTGGTGCGGGGTGAGGGAGAATGGTCGATCGCACTTAATGGCGATACTTCTCACCTGACTGACTCTGAAACCGCGATCCGGTTTAATTAAAGTTGAGATTCGTGCGAAAAATCGCATTTTATGCTATGTGTGTAAGGTGCGCTGCCCGGTGCACCCTACGTTAATCTGATTTGTCCGAATCTGGGTGTTATTGTTTAATGTCGATCGCACATTTTAAATCGAAAATCTCAAATCGGTATGGCTGGACACAGTAAGTGGGCGAATATTAAACGCCAAAAAGCTAGAGTTGATGCCGTTAAAGGCAAGGTTTTTGCTAGAATATCTCGCGAAATTATTGTCGCGGCCCGCAGCGGAGTTCCCGATCCCGCTGGCAATTTTCAACTGCGGACGGCTATTGAAAAAGCCAAGGCGGCAGATATTCCTAATGAAAACATAGAAAGGGCGATCGCCAAAGGTGCCGGCTTGGCGGGGGGAAGTTCGGAATTAGAAGCTATTCGCTACGAAGGTTACGGCGTTGGCGGGGTTGCTATTCTGATTGAAGCGCTGACAGACAATCGCAACCGCACGGCGGCTGACTTGCGAGAAGCTTTTAGTAAAAATGGCGGCAACCTGGGCGAAACTGGTTGTGTGGGCTGGATGTTCGACCACAAAGGAGTTTGTACGGTAGGCGGCCCGATTGATGAGGAACAATTGTTTGAAGCGTCGCTAGAGGCGGCTGCGGAATCTTATGATTTGATATTAATTGATGAGGATACTGAAGGTGCAGAGGTATTTACAAGTGTGGCTCATTTGGAACAACTGGCTGATGTTTTGAAACAAAAAAGTTTTGCAGTTTTGCAGTCGGAAAATCGCTGGATTCCGAGCAATACAGTGGAAATAGACACTCCAGAAAAAGCTCGATCGCTCCTGAAGTTAATGGATGCACTGGAAGATTTGGACGACGTGCAAAGTGTGACGGCGAATTTTGAAATGACAGATGAATTGATGTCTTTGAGTATGGTGTAACGATCTAAATCACCAGATTTTTGCCATCCGCAAGACAAATCCCGGTAACTCTGGATCTGCGCTGACTGTTTCAGGATTATCTAAGATTTCAGGTTCGCGATTGGGACGGTAGATGTAGACTTTTCTGTTTTTGCGATCGAGCAAAAAGCCGAGCGATACACCGTTCTCAATATATTCTTGCATCTTGTTTTGCAATCCCTTGAGAGTGTCACTAGCAGACCGCAATTCAATCACAAAGTCTGGACAAATCGGTGCGAATGAGGCTTTTTGTTCTTCAGTTAAGGCATTCCAGCGCTCTAGTTTAATCCATGAGGCATCGGGGGAGCGGGTTGCTCCATTCGGCAAGGTAAAGCCTGCACTGGAGTCAAACGCTTCACCTGTGCCATCTTCTTCTGCCCAGTTCGCAAGTTGCTGAGCAATTTTAATGTTGCGGTTCCCTGTATCTGAAAAGGCAGGTGACATAATGATAACTTCCCCACTTGCTGTACGCTCAATTCTCAAATCGCGATTCACTAGACAGAATTCATAGAACTGTTCCACAGTCATCGATTGGATCGCAGGGAAATTGACCGTCAGTGGGACGCTTTCGGTTTGAATTAGCAGCGTCGTCATGGTTTTTCCTCAGTTGGTGCAGGGGTGATAGAATACCTTGAGCTTATCATATCTTAGCTTGGCGATCGAAAGTCTTAGTCGATCGCGGATTCGGAGACTCGTATCCGTTTTGGGGCTGGATTAATAATCTTTTTTCCCAGTCAGCAAATAAGTAACCATGTATCCCTTGCCCTTAACTTGAATAGCGCCGCGCTTCTGAAAAGTATATTTATCTTTTAATATCTCGTAGGTTTCGGCGGTGACTTGAATGCAGCCGGTAATCCCGTGGGATTCCATGCGCGAAGCAATATTTACTGTGTCGCCCCAGAGGTCGTAAATAAACTTTTTTAAGCCGATAACGCCGGCAACGACAGGCCCACTGCTAATCCCGATCCGAATGCTGAAAGGTTCCGAATGTTCTAAACTCAGCAGCCTAATTTCGTGCAGCATATCGATCGCCATGTTCGCCACCGCCTCGGCGTGATCGTCTCTGGGCGTAGGCAAACCGCCGACAACCATGTAAGCGTCACCAATAGTCTTAATTTTCTCCAAACCGTGGCGATCGGCCAAGTGGTCAAAAGCCGAAAAAATATCGTTGAGCACTTCCACCACCGCCGTCGCTGAAATTCTCGACGAAAGCTCTGTAAACCCCACAATGTCGGCAAACATCACAGTTACTTCCGCAAAACTTTCGGCGATATTGTGTTCGTTGTCCTTCAAACGCAGGGCGATCGCTGCGGGCAAAACGTTCAGCAGCAGTTGCTCGGATTTAGCTTGTTCGAGTTCCAACTGTAGGTAAGCAGCCTGCAACTGTTCGGCTTGGCGAATTCTTTCTCCGGCTAGCTTTTCGATTTGGGCGGTGCGGCTCAAAGCTGTCAGCATATATGTCACCGGAATCAGAGTCCACAGCATCCCCATCGTCAGAGTTCCCCAAGAGCGCCAGTGCTTGCGAAGCCTGCGGATTTCCGGCGTTGCCGACACGTACATAGACCACTGGCGGCCGCTAATTTTCAGCCGCCTTCTGCAAGCTGTATAGTTCGGGCCTGGATTGTCAAGAATCGGGCAGTTTTGCATCAGGGCTCGGTCAGCAGTGGCTGATGCTGGAAGCACTTGTTGGCTCGCGGATTGGAACTGCACCGCAAATTGCTGAATTTGGCCCTCAGCAGGGAGATTTTTGAGAACCGGGTTGGCCCTTTGCGGTAACAGCGAGGCTGCTTGTTGCTTGTCTGGAGCTTCGCTAACGAGATAAATATTGAGGTAGTCGGTATTGCGTCCTTTTAAAGAGGTTTGGAAAATATCTTTGCCTCGAAATACGCCCAGAACAAATCCTTGTAGCCGTTGGCGACGGGATTCCAGGGTAGTCGGTTTACTGCTGTTTTCGTAAATCGGAACTAGGGCCAAAAGACCTAGTTCCGGGGAATTGCCCTGAGTTAAGCCGATGTAGTTGGTGACAATCATTTCTCCTGTATCGCGCCCTCGATCGAGCGCGGCGCGGATTTCTGGGTGGGAGGCGAGGTCAAAGCCTAATACTGTCTCGTTTCCGGCTGGTGGTTCGACGTAGAAAGCCGGGAAGTATTCGGAACGCTGGAGGGCCTTGCGGAGTTCTCCTCGCGGGTCGCGCTCTGTAATCTCGAAGCTGGGCTCTGTTTCGGTTCTAGCTTTGGTTTCGTAGTTGCGCCGCTCGGAATTGGGGACGCGGGGGGCCCAAGCCAGGAGTTGCAGGCTGGGGTGGACGGCTAGGGGACGGGCGACAAACCGGGCAAAAGAGGAACGCTCGACGGCGCTGAAGGCTTTCATGTAGTCGCTGAGGGCGAGAACAGTATCTAAGTCGGAGTTGAGCTGGCGTTCGATGCCGATCGAAATATCGTCAATGCGGCGGTGCATTTCGTAGTCGCGGCGCTTGTCTTCCCAGTCCCAAACCAAGGCAAATGCCAGGGCCGACAGTCCGACACCCAAACCCAGCGTCAACCCGGCTGGAATGTAGCGAGACCAGGATAAAGGTAGTTTTTTCAGCATAATTGCCTAGCGAATAAGGGCAGCAGATTAGCACACCGCTGAGTGCGATTTGTTCCGGTCTCTGAGTGCGGTTAATTCAAAACCCTGATAACTCAAGCACCGAGGGCAATTGGGAATTAAAAGTTAAATATTTAAACTTTTTGATTAATGGACGATCGCTCAGCAGGGGATTTCAATCCAGAATTCCGCTCCCTGTCCGGGCGCACAGATGCACCGCAGGCTTCCCTTATGTTTTTCTACCACAATTTGATGGCTGATGGATAATCCCAAGCCGGTTCCAGCCCCTACGGGCTTGGTGGTGAAGAAGGGGTCAAAGAGCCGCTTGCGAACCTCTTCGCTCATTCCCGGGCCACTGTCGGCGATGCAAATTACAATGCGATCGCAATCACTGAGCTGGTTTTTACTGTGGCTTTCCCACCCGGCTTTTTTCATGAGGGTGCGAATCACGATCGTCCGACGTTCCCGTTGGTTTTCTAGAGCGTCGATCGCATTGCTGATAATATTTAGGAATACCTGGTTTAACTGACCCGCACAACAGTAAACTTTGGATATTTTTCCGTATTCTTTAATAATTTCAATCCCGTTTTTTATACTTCCCTGATGCAATCTGTGCTGCAATATTAACAGTGTACTGTCAATTCCTTCATGAACATCTACCAACTTCATTTCAGATTCATCCAGTCGCGAAAAGTTCCGCAGCGACAACACAATCTTACTGATTCTTTCTACTCCTACTCTCATGGAATTTAGCATTTTTGGCAAGTCTTCCTTCAGAAAATCCAACTCTAACTCCTTGACTTTTTCAGCAATCTGAGGCACTGGAGACGGGTAGCATTCCTGGTAGAGACTTAACAGTTCAATTAAATCGTGAAAATAGGTGTAAGTGTGAGAAATATTGCCGTTAATAAAAGTGGCAGGATTGTTTATTTCGTGGGCAATCCCAGCCACCATCTGACCGAGACTCGACATCTTTTCGGATTGAACTAATTGGATTTGAGCGTTTTGTAGCTGTTCGTAGGCTTCTTGCAATTGGGCGGCTTGTTTTCTTAATTGAGATTCGGAAGCTTGGAGTGCGGCGGCGGAAATTTTGCGGTTGGTTATATTTTCAATCATCCCTAAATTGTAAATGGGTTTTCCTTCGCCGTCTCGAATCAAAGTAGCTGTCACGTTTACCCAAACAATTTTACCGATAGCGGTAATCTGGCGGAGTTCGATTTGATAGTGAGTAATTTCTCCCCGCTCCAGAGAATCGGCAACTTGGAGATTTTTTGGAGAATCTTCGGGATGTCCAAGTTCAATAAATGTTTTGGCGAGCAATTCGGCTGCGGTATATCCCAGCATATCGCAGTAAGTTTTATTGACTCGCACTAACTTGTTATCATCTAAATTAGCTAAGTAGATAGCGATGGGTGCATCTTCAAAAATTGTGCGAAATAGTTCCTCGCTGGCCCGGACTTTAGCTGCTAGGGAAAGCCTATCGGTGATGTCTTCAAACGTAGACAAAATGCCGACAACATTGCCGGAATTGTCGTGTAAAGGTATTTTATTTGTATCCAGACAGCACTGCGTGCCGTCGGCTTGCATTTTGGATTCTATGATGTGATATTCCGGGGTGTTGGTTGCCATGATGCGGCGGTCGCAGGCTCGAAAAAATTCTGTTTCTTCGGGCTTCCAGGGCATATCGAAGTCGGTGAGACCGGCGATTTCACTGGGGTGATTGAAACCTGCAACTTTGGCAAAGTTTTTGTTGCCTCCCAAGTAAACTAAATCTCGATCTTTCCAGGCGATTAACTGAGGGATGTTATTGATTACCAACCACAGCATATTTTGGGATGTTTCCAAGGCTTCCGTGCGTTCTAGGACGCGCTTTTCAAGTTCTTGATTGGCTTGTTGCAGGGCGATTTTTGACTGGCCCAGGGCGATTTCTGCTAGCTTGCGATCGCTGATGTCGATTGTCACTCCCTCCCACAGTATATCGCCCCCCGGCTGCATTTCGGGGCGGGCAATGCCGCGAATCCATTTCAGTTTTCCCGATCGGGTTACGATCCGCCCTTCATATATCCAAGGTTTTAAAGTTTGGCCGGAAATTGCGATTGATTCTAGCATGGGTTTTAGGTCTTCTGGATGCACCGTTGCCCAAATTAAAGCGGAGTTTTGTTGAAGTTTTTCTGGCTCTAATTCGTAGAGTTCCCAACAGCCTGAACTCACATAAATCAATTCATCGGAACCGTCGGGATGCAGCAAGTATTGATAAATCATTCCCGGCAGGTTGGCGGCCATTTTTTGGAATCTAGCTTCGCTTTGGATCAGTGCTGATTCTGCAAGTTTGCGATCGCTAATGTCAATCAACAAGCCGTCCCAAATAATGTTATCTTTTTCGCCCGGTTCTGGTCGGGAAGCCCCGCTAATCCACTTAATCCGATCGCCCGGAAAAACAAATCTGCCTTCCCACCGCAAAGGTTCTAAAGTTTTAGCTGAGATAGCAACTGATTCATGGAAGCTGGGCGCATCGTCTGGATGAATCATTTCGATCGCGGGCATAGCTGAATTTTGGAGTACAAGAGGTTCTAATTCCCAGAGTTCGCGGCAGCCGGAACTGACGTAGGGGAATGACATAGTGCCGTCTGCTGCTAACTGAAATTGATAAATCATTCCCGGAACGTTGGCTGCTAGTTTTTGAAACCTCGCTTCGCTTTGCCGTAGTGCGGTTTCTACTTCTACGCGATCGGTAATATCGTAAAATGCCGATAAAATTGCTGCTTCGCCGTTAAAATTAATCGCTCGCATCGACATTTTTACCCAAAACAAACTGCCATTTGCTTTCTTGAGACAGATTTGTTCGCTGTCGCTAAAGCCGTTTTGTTTTACTAATTCTATCAATTGACGGCGGTCATTGATATTGGCATAAAGTTCATTTTTTTTGCGTCCTATAAGTTGTTCGTAACTCACACCTAAACTTTCTCCGAGGGCTGGATTTGCATACAAAATTACGCTATCTTGTAGGCGCGTAATTGACAGGGGAACGGGAGTCACAGTGGCGATCGCCCGCAATCTTTCTTCGCTTTCTTCCCTGGCTGTTTCGGCTGCTACTCTTTTGCTAATATCGTTCTGAACTCCGATAAAATGAGTTAATTTTCCCTCATTGTCTAGGATGGGGGAAACCATTAATTCGTTCCAAAAAGGAGTTTTGTCTTTGCGATAATTTTTGAGAACTACCTGAATTTCCGTTCCCGATCGTAAACTGCTGCGGAGTTTATCTAATTCGCTCCGATCGGTATCGGGGCCCTGCAAAAACCGGCAGTTGCGTCCAATAACTTCTTGGGTACTGTAACCGGTCAGTTTCTCAAAAGCAGGATTGCAGTAGATTATAGGTGTGTCAGGCTTGCGAGCATCCGCGATGAGGATGCTGTTGCTCGACGCTGCGATCGCCCGTTCTAGGAGAGTCAGGTTGAAAGAGTCTGTTGTCATCGGTGGCAATATTCACGCTCCTGCGGAGCGGACAGAAGAATAAAAAACTATACACACCTTAAGCTATTCTTATTCTATAATCTTATTTTTAATTTAGCTTTGTTAACAAAGTCAGCAGCCCAAAAAAGTCGGCGAGGGAGACGACTAATACCATTTTAGATGTTAGATTTTGGATTGGCAATGACTGATTCCATCATGGTTTAGATGATGGGTCTACAGTTGCCTTCTTTTGGGAAATTAGTATCACCGAAGGCATTAGGCACTTATCCAGAAAACAGAAGGTAAAAATACCGAATTCCCAAAGAAAATAGAAGGTGAAAATACTGATATGTTAAACTTTTTTTCTTCTCCTCCTTCCATCCGGTTCGTCAACCCTTTTAAATAGACAAGCTGATGCAAGAACCCTGAGCAGTTTTGCTTACTTCAATCCTGGCTTGAAAAGCTTCTTTCAGGTGGGGCATATGGGTAACGGTGAGAATGCAGGCGAAGTCGGAGGCGATCGCATTAATTGCAGCAATCAGCCGATCGCACCCTTCAGCATCCTGAGTGCCGAACCCCTCATCAATAATCAACATTTGCAAAGCCGTGCCCGCCCGCTGAGACAGCAGTCTCGCCAGCGCCAGCCGAATCGCAAAATTAATCCGAAAAGCTTCACCGCCAGAGTAAGTTTCGTAGGCGCGAGTACCGCGAGCATCAGCAATTAAAATATCTAAAGTGTCAATCAATTTAGTTGCTTTTTTAGAAGCAGCAGCCCGCTGAGTAATAAATTGAACGTGCAATTGATTCGCGCTCAATCTCGACAATATCTGATTTGTTTCAGCTTCGAGTTGAGGCAAAACATTTTCAATCATTAAAGCTTGAATGCCGTTTTTACCAAAGGCTTGACCCAACTCTTGATAAACTCGCTGCTGGCGTTTAGCAACTTGCATTTGCTCTTTTTGAGCTACTAGCTGAACTTGCAGATTTTCCAGATTTTGCTGCTGCTGCTGGAGGCGTCCGAGACTTCCCAAATGTTGGTCTAGCTGCTGGCGGCGGCGACTGATTTGCTGTTCGATCGCACTTATGCGGGCTGTGGGATCGGGATGTTCTTGCAACTGCTGGTTCATCGCGGAAGTTTGAGCGCTGACAGCTTGCAAATCTCGATCGCGCACTGCGATGGAATTTGCTATTTCATTAACCCGCTGCTGCACTTGCGGGTACTGCACAGTTGCCGATCGCAATTTTTCGGCGCGGGCGATCCACAACTGCGATCGGCGCATTTCGCTCCGCACGTGTTCGTGCTGTTCCAAATTATAGCCAATTTCCGCAATGTATCTATCTAAAGATAGAATTTCCTGCTGTATTTCCGAGCTATTTTTTTGCTGTTCTAACTGTTGCTGTACGGTGGCTAATTGAGTTTGCAAATCCGGGCGGCGGGCATTAATTTTATTCAGTTTCTGCTGAGCGTCTTTGATTTGAGCTTGCTTAATTTCCGCCCACCGCAAGCGCTTTTCATCGCTGCGGGCGAGGGAGTGGCTGCGATCGCTATAATTGAGCTGTTGCAGTTGCTGTTCGATTTGCTGGAGTTCGCCCAAATCCTCGGCTGCATACTCGCCAGTCCGTAGCAACCGCTCTATTTCTGCAGCGTCTTGACGCATACTTTGCAGTCGGTTTTCATCTTGGCTCAGACTATCTAATTGTGCTTGTAAATGACTGCGACGTTCCCGCAATTCTTGATAGGGCGCTAATTCCTCTTCTAGTTCGCGGTATTCATGTCTGAGAACTTGAATTTCGCGCTCAGAGACGGCCAACTGTTCGCGGACAACCCACAGTTGGTTCCAGATTTCCTGCTGTTGGGAGTGGTGTTTTGTGACTACCAAATTCCAGTAGTGTTCGTCTAAAGGTCGATCGCACAAAGGACAATTGCCAAAATTTGCATCCCGCACCATTAAATGCGAATTCGATGGCTCGTTTTCCGCAAAATTCGAGGATTTACCTTCGCCTGCGGTTTTTTCTCCTTCATGTTTCCGCAGCAGTTGCAGTTTTTGGTCGATTTCAGCGAGTCTGGTTTGATAGTCGCGGCTTTTGGCTTGCAGGTTTCCTAGAAAGTCGTGCCTTTCTTGACCTTTTTCGCGGACTCGCTGCTGATAAACTCGCTTGTTTTCCAACTGCAAAATTTGATTGGCGATGGCCGAGATTTCCTGCTGTAATTGCGGCTGTCGCTGCTGCTGCTGAACTTGCACCTGTCGGTTGATTTCCTCTAAGCGGGCGGTTAAACCGGCGCGGGCGCGATCGAGCTTTTGTTGCTTTTGCTGCTGCTGTTGTAGCAGCGGCGAAACTTGCAGTTGCAGTTGCTCTAGTTCGTTGAGGCGCGATCGAACTGCTTGCAACTGTGCGAGTCCTTTGTCAACATCCGGCTGCTGTTTGAGAATTTCCAGAACATCTTTTTCATCTTGTTCTAAAACCTCTAATTGAGCTTGCAACTGCTGAATTTTGCTTTGCAAAAAGCTCAGTTCTTGCCGCTGCTGTTCTTGCAATTGCTGGCGCTGATTTTGGGCTTGTTGGTTAGCTTTGAATTTGCCAGCCAGACTTTCTTCTGTGGCTTGCAAGCTGTGGAAATACGCGATGCCTGCTGTTATTTCCTTTTCTTGTTCTAGGAGGGCTTGCAGCTCATTTTGCTGCTGTTTGGCTGCGCTGAGTTCTTGCTGCAAGCGGCGGCATTCTTGAGTGATATTGTAGTGCTGTTGCTGGTGGCCGGCGAGGAGTTTTTGCCAAGTTTGGCGGTTGTGGTGCTGGAGTTGCAGTTGCTGTAACTCGGTTGTGTCGGCTTGCTGCTGCTGCTGAAGCAAATCGGTTGCTTGCTGCAATTGAGTTTGTTCTGAGGCGAGAGCCTCTTTTTGTTGGAGTTGCTCTTGTACGGTTAGCAAACTCTGTTTGAGCACTTCGACTTGAGCTTTAAACTGTTTGGAGGTATCCTTGGCTTGGTCGGATAAAGTATCGTAGGAGTCGAGTTTGAGCAGGTTGGCTAAAACTTGTTTGCGTTCGATCGGCTTTTTGAGCATAAATTCATCAGCTCGCCCCTGCCGCAAATACGCCGAGTTGATGAAAGTATCGTAATCTAGTTTGATGTGTTCGAGGATTTTTTGCTGAGTTGTTCTCAGCCCCTTGTCTGTGAGCGTGCGAAAATTAAGTTTTTCCTCACTCTCGGCAGAATTCAAGCTGACTTGAAATTCCAAACTTCCCGATTGTCCGCGTCGGCGGTTGCGAATCACCCGGTAGATTTGGCCGCCGGTGGAGAAAGTGAAATCAACGCGCACATCAATTTCGCCGATATGGATGATATCGTCTTCCGTATCGCTGCGGCAACAGCCCCAAAGTGCCCAGGATATGGCTTCTAAGAGGGAGGATTTGCCAGCACCGTTAGGCCCGCAAATGCAAGCGGTGTGCAGGCCGCGAAAGTCTAAAGCAGCTTCGCGATAGCTGAGAAAATTTTTGAGTGTAAGTTGTATAGGAATCATTTAGGCCGCCGCGCCGTACAATCTATCTATAAATAACATTATTTGTACGCTGTTGCCTAGTTATTCAATCTAGATCCAGAACTATTGTCAGTGCTTCGGAAATGTCTTCCATAATTTTCTCGGACAGGGTTCCGAGTTGTCGGACAAATCTTTGTTGGGAGACGGAACGGACTTGAAAAGTATCGGCGGCGGAGAGTTTCGCCAAGCCATTTTCTGATGTCGGTTCGAGCTGCACCATCCAATCAAGCGGGGAAAAAAGATCGTTCCATGCTGTAATTGGAACAATTACTTTGAGCCGCAAATTTCCCACTTCATCATCGCTGACAACCACAACAGGTCTAGTTTTGCCAATTTCATCTCCCACCGTTGGATCTAGTCTGACAAGCCAAATTTCGCCCTTACGCATTAGTTTCTACCCCTGCGCTCAGATATTCTTCCTCTGAATCGAAATACGGTTCGCTGTCGGGCGACCACAAATCGTGCAGCGGCCCTCCTGGTTCATACAAAGGAACTGCTGCTTCTGCTGCGGCTCTGAGTCTCCGCTTTCTCTCAACTTTGCGCTGGGCTTTTTCTTCTATTTCTTCGCGCATCATCCGCGAAGCTGTTTCGATGATTTCTAGGCGTTCTTCTGCTGTCAGATTTTTGAGTGCTGCTAAGATTTCTGTTTTGGTCACGGTTTTTTCGGGTGGTTGGTGAGAAAGTGCGATCGATCTCATATGTTGCACCATTTTCAAGAACAGGCTTTTCGGCCTGTTCCACAAAGAGTGAATTTGATTGTGGGATGGGCATCCTGCCCGTCCATAAAAAGCTTATTGAAAATGGTGCAAGATATAAGATCGATCGCACCATCATTATATCTTTCACAAAAATCAATATCGCCGCTCTGTGCTGATGACGCACCCTACATTACCGGTCTGTGCTTATGGCGCACCCTACATATCGCATAGGCAGATTTTCCATCATCAAAAAGGGTTGACTGTATTCCTACAGCCAACCCCGCGCTTATTTATTTGTCCTGCGTTTGCTCAAACAGCAACACTACCGGGCAATATTCGGGAACGTATAGCCGACACCGACCAACAATCCCACTTCAGCTCCGTCTACAAAACCAATATTCAGTCCGGCTGTGGCTGTAAAATTTCTCGTCAGCGGCACATCTACACCCCCCGAAATCAGGAAGCCCAAAGTACCGTCATCCCCGGTAGAAATTATCACGCCAGCACCTGCATAAGGAGCAGCAGTAATCACAAAATCCTCGCTGACTTCGACGGTATTTTGAGATACAAAATCGAAGGTAACGGGAACTAGAAAAGCTAAGTCGTCCTGGAACAAAACAGTCGGTCTCACCGACAAATTGTTTGTCAAACCGATTTTGCTAATGATGGCAAATGAACCGTCGCCTAAGGCTGAATCTCCGCCAAAACCTAGATTGCCGCCAATCCCGATGTAGCTGGGCCCAGAACGGGTAGCTCGGCCTGGTCGGATTTGAGTTCCTTGAGCTACTTTTTCAGTTTGTTCCGAGACAGTTGCCGGTTTTTCAGCAACTTTCGGTTGGTTTGTCAAAGCTGAGGCGGAAGTGCTGACAGGATTGCTCAACAATTCTTGTGCTGTTTGGACTTCTTTTTCTTCCTTCGTTGCTGTTACTTCCAGATTATTGGTCTGGGCAACAATTGAGGTAGGTCGATCGCTCTTTTTGGCAGCCTCGACTTTTGGCTGCACTTTGACACCATTATCAGCAATTTTAGCGGTTTCTTCCGACTTTTGGGTCTCAGCAGCAATGGATGTATTTTGCGCTGTTTCTGTCTCAGCAATTTCAGATGTTGCTGCTTCCGATTTTTCGGGTGCAGCCATAGATACTTGCGAGTTGCCGGCCGGTTCAGAGGCTGCTGGCTCTGCCGCTTCTGTTAGTTCGCTCCAAGTGATTGAATCAATTTTTTTATTACTAGCCGTTGTTTCGGCGTCGGGTTTAACTGCTGAAGTTGCCGTCGGCTCAGAAATTTGGTCAATATTTTGAGCAGCTATTGTTGCAGTTGTAGCGACATCGGGCAAGTTGCCAGTTTCAGCTTTCGCTGACATGGTACTGCAACAAACAGCTAAAGCTGCAAGATTTATTAACGCAAAAGTAGACTTGGAAAATAGACTATTCATAGAAACTCCTCAATGAAGGGGGTGTTAAAAGTGTAAGTGTTTGAGGGCGAACATCGAGAGCTTTGCTCAAAAAAGACACAAATATGAGTTGTGTTGTTCCTAGATTCCCATTTTACTGTTGAATAGTCAACTCTCAAGCTGATTAGATTCAAGAACGGACGGCGGGTTTAGAGGCTAATTTTAATTTACCGATCGAGCGCCAAAAAATCAATCCTAGGGATGATTTCATCCTTAATCCTGTTTAATTGATGGGTCGATCGCGCGTCTCGCTTGCATTCTACAATACTGTACTTGGGGGCGCTGCACTCGCAGCCACGCCGGAAAAACCCGGTTTTTGAGGGCGCACCAGCTCGAAACCAAGAGACAGCAAGCTTTCAAAACAGTTTTGGCAACCCCGCCGTCCCAAGCAAGTGCAGTTAATACAACGCGATCGGCTGCTGCAGGGTTTATGACAATTAATGTAGAATAATACCACCGATCCGAGAAATATTTGTGGCTCGATCGTGTCAAAATTACTGAATATTGTCAGGAACCTCAGCCCTGACGGCATGAGGCTTGAAAGAGAAATCTAACAAGCCATCCTGACGGGCTTAAGTCTTTACTGACTACGTTTTTTGGGTCACGATACCGGAGAATGCGAAGCTAGTTTTCCGCTCTATCGCTTGCAACTAAACAGTCTTAAGGTCACGCTCGACGGTGTTGCTAGCTGGCGCAAGCTCACTAAACATTAGCGAAGCTAACTTTACCCCAGAAATGGGAGTTTGAGGCAACCATACCTCATGGGAGGGGCAACCATACCCCTCCACCCCGCGAGGGGATTCAAATTAAATGTAAAGCCGTGCTAAAAGCACGGGGTTTCTACCCATTTTTAGGATGAAAATTGTGTAAAATTTAGTCTTCTATTCGTAAAGTTTAGCCTTCGCTTTCGCTCAGGGTCTGACCATCTCACAACAGCACGCAACTAAACAAGTAAAAAAATACAAATTATCTCATCTCAACCTGACTTTATGAGCAAAGTTCTAGTCATATTAGGCGAATTGAGCGATCGCGACATCGATTGGATGCTCGCCAACGGCACCCGCACCCAAGTCCTCCCCGGCACAACCCTGATCACCGAAGGTAAGCCCTTAGACGCCCTCTATATAGTTCTGGAGGGAACTTTGAGCGTTTCTGTATCATCTTTAGGCGACAAAGAAATTGGAAAAATTATTTCCGGGGAAGTGTTAGGCGAAATGTCTTTTGTAGACGGGAGACTTCCTTCTGCTAGCGTCACGGCAATTGAAGAGTGCCTCATCCTGTCAATTCCCCGCCGGCTGCTAACGGAAAAACTCGAGAAAGACGTGCTTTTTTCCCTGCGGTTTTATCGGGCGATTACCAAATTTTTGTCGTCGAGACTGCGAGGTACAGTCAAACGCTTCGGCGATGATAGTGAGGGTTTAATATATGAAGATCCCGACGGCGAGGACGGCAGCCCGCAAAATGTCGAAAATCCAGATTTGGCGGCATCGAGATTTCAATGGCTGTTGGAGCGTTTGAAGGGGAGTTGAAGTTGGGAGCATCTCAATGAAAGCAGGCAAGCTAGAAGTTGGAGGCAGGAGGCAGGAGGCAGGAGGCAGGAGGCAGGAGGCAGGAGGCAGGAGGAAACAGGCAGAAGGAAGGGGGCAGAAGAACTGTTTTTACAACTATGAGATGCTCGCTTGAAGTTCGGCAACAAGCAGTGTACAGGACTTAATGGATTTAACACCAATTCCCAGTTACCAATTTCTAGTTACCATTTCCCAATTACAATTAGAAAACATATTTTTCAGCGACGCGCCAATAGCGAGAAAAACGCTTCAAATCAATGTAACCATCGTAGCGGACAAAGGGTTCGGGTGGCAAAACTTCTACGGGGTGCGATCGCTTAATTTCCCGGCAAATATCCTGAAACCGAGGACTGGGACTTTCGGTAGTTACCACTTGATTAGCGCCGGATTCGATCGCAAAAGCGATAACTTCTGCCGCCACATCGCCCCGCCGAATAACTACCGGCAACTCCAGCAAACATTCGTAAATAAACACCATTCGTTTGAGACTCAACTGCCATTCATCAATGAGCGCATCATCCCAAACCCAGATTGCCGGTGCCTCTGGGTGCGCTTGAAAAGCCGGGCCTTCAGGACTCAAGCAGTCACCGTGCAGCCAAATAATCGGATTGTTCATAAATTGCGAATTGTTGACTGTTAACTGTTGACTGTTGACGGTTGACGGTTGATTGTTGACGGTTGATTGTTGACTGTTAACTGTTGATAACTAATGACTAATGACTACTGACTAATGACTACTGACAACTGACTTTTTAATTTCTGCTACCTTTTTTAGGCCGATCCCAACTTTTAGAACCGCCGCTACGATCGACCTTTTCTCCATGAGGAAACAACTTCCCTTCCAAATATTCGTAAGTTCCCTCAAAATCGCATTGCCCATACAGAGGACAATCGCGACAATAAACCGCCTTCGTGTAACGCTCCAAATTTTCCCGATTAAAAAAATAAGGTTTGTGACTAAAAGTGCTAGCTACCCACTGCCAAGAAAGATTATTGCTCGCCGGATCTCCATCTAGCAAATGTTGCAAAAACCAGCGAGCTCCGGCTTGCCAGCGCACGCGGCGCCAGTGTACGAGATAAGCAGCAGTCCACATCCGCTGGTGATTGTGCAAATAACCAGTTTCTCGCAACTCGCGGCTGAAACTGTCGATGCAAACCAAACCAGTCGTGCCCTCGACGACATCCTGCGGCAGAGTTTCGCTGTAATATGAAGCAGTGTAACCAGTTTTGTAGGCTTCCCGGTCTTGCCAAATCCCGTTGCCCAATTCGGCGTACAGTCGCTGCCAATAATCCCGCCAACCCAACTCGTTGACGAGTTTTACTGCCTCTTCTCGATGCCGCACCTTCTCCAGTACGGCATCCCGGACTTCGGCAAGACTCAAAACGCCGTAGCGCAAATAGGGCGACAAGCGCGTTACCGCACCGTTGAGGAAATTGCGGGTTGATGCGTACTTGCCGGGGTCAATTTGTTGCAGGGCTGTCTCGGCTGCTTTCCGCCCGCCTAGGATCGGGGGTACGCTGCTGTCCCCGGCGGCGGCTTCGGGGAACTGTTCGCGCACGTAGGCTATTAATTCGTCGCGGCTGGCAAATTCCCGCTTCATGTCCTGACTCATTGTTTTTTCAAGCGCCTGCTATTCTTTCCTCATGTTAAAGCTATTTTTTTGGGCGTGCGGGGTCGATCGCCCTACATTGCCCTGAGTTCCTGGTAACTCACATGGTGCACCATTGTCAGCAACAGGCAAGATGCCTGTTCCATAAAAGATAAATTTTCTTGTGGAACAGGCATCTTGCCTGTTCATAAAAGGCTAATTGAGAATGGTGCAATATCTCAGTGGTAACGTACAGTTTGCCCCAGCAGCAATTGATCGTCGGTTCGCCGCCAAAATTAGCATCAAACTCAGTACACTCAGGGATAGATATCATACCAAAATCTCATGGAAACTTTTCCGGCGGACGCTCAAGCGATCGCCAGCTTAGCTAACGGACAGCAGCAAGGTACAAAACAACTGGAAAACAGCGAAGTTCAAGAGTTCGATCGAGCCATGATGCGCCGCTGCATAGAATTGGCTCGCCGTGCTCTGGGCAAAACCGCACCCAACCCCCTTGTCGGTTCTGTAATTGTCCGAGACGGCAAGATTGTCGGCGAAGGGTTTCATCCCGGTGCCGGTCAACCTCACGCCGAAGTTTTTGCGCTCCGGGAAGCGGGGGAACTCGCCGAAGGAGCGACCGTCTACGTGAACCTGGAACCCTGCAACCACTACGGCCGGACTCCTCCGTGTTCTGAAGCTTTAGTTAAGGCCAAGGTGGCAAAAGTAGTGGCTGGCATGGTCGATCCGAATCCTTTGGTAGCTGGAACTGGGCTAGCCCGGTTGCGAGAGGCTGGCATTGAAGTGGTGGCGGGAGTGGAAGGGGAAGCTTGCCAGAAACTCAACGAGGCGTTTGTTCACCGGATTTTGCACCGCCGGCCTTTTGGAATTTTGAAATATGCAATGACTTTGGACGGTAAAATTGCTACCAGTAGCGGCCACAGCGCTTGGGTGACAGGCGAGGAGGCTCGGAGCGAGGTACACCGGGTGCGCGTCGGCTGCGATGCTGTGATTGTTGGGGGAAATACGGTGCGTCTAGACAATCCCCTACTGACGAGTCACCAGCCTGATAGGAATAATCCCCTGCGGGTGGTGATGAGCCGCACTTTGGATTTGCCGAAGTCGGCTTGGTTGTGGGAAACCTCTGTGGCGGCTACTTTGGTGCTGACTGAGCCTGGGGTTAACCCGGAATTTCAGGAATTTTTGATCGCCAAAGGGGTGGAAGTTGTGGAGCTCTCGCCTCTGACACCGACTAATGTTATGGCTTATTTGTACGATCGATCTTTTCTTTCTGTACTCTGGGAGTGCGGCGGCACTTTGGCCGCGAGGGCAATTGCTGAGGGTGCAGTTCAAAAAATTATGGCTTTTATTGCTCCTAAAATTGTCGGTGGCCAAGGAGCTCCAACTCCTGTGGGAGATTTGGGCTTTTCGGCAATGACTGAGGCTTTGACTTTAGAGCGGGTTTCTTGGCGCGCGGTGGGTGCAGATTGTGTGGTAGAAGGCTATTTAAAAATTAAAGATTGAAAGTTAAAAGCGAGTCTTTTGAGTTTTTGATTTTTAACTTTTAACTCCTTTTATGGTTGAAATTCTGATTTGGAGTTTGATGATTGGCAGTCTCGGCTTGGAGGCTGCGCTTGTGGGTCTTTTGGTGAACCACGAGCAATTGGATGCGGGGCAAAAATGCGATGAGGAGGAGGAAGTTTTGACTCGGTACGAATCTCAAGAGGATAATTTTAATGCGCCTGAAAATGCGCGCTCCAATGGCACTCCCCCATCTGATCCCAATTCTGTTGATTTGACGGTTTGGGAGTACAAGATTGTGCGGGCTAGCAACGATTTGTTCCGCAATCCGGCGATTTTTCACAAGCTATGCCAGGAAGAGGCGGAAGTTGGCTGGATTTTGCTCGAAAAGCTAGACGACAGGCGGGTGCGGTTCAAACGTCCGATCGCGCTGCGGGACGCCCCGATGCCTAATTTACCAACGTTTGACCCTTACCGCACTCATTACGGCCCAATCTCGACTGCGATGAATTGGGCTGTGGCGATCGTGTTTATGAGTGCGATCGTCCTTCCTGCTGTTTTGGGCTATGCTTTGGTGTCTACTACTCTAAGCAGAAGTCGCTCTAATTGGCCTCCGGCACCTGTTCAATCTTTGCCCTCTCCCAGCGGGCCAGCAACTAATAAGTGAAACCTTGGCAAATTGTCGATCGTCCTTTTTGCAGCCTGTTTTATAGCAAGTCTAAATCATTTGTCAACTCGATGTTTTTTTACGAACCGCGAAGGCGCAAATACCGCGAAGGAAGAGAGGAGAAGTGATATCGTTTCCGGTTGCATCGGAATGATTTAACCGCAGAGGGCGCTCCAGAACGCAGAGGGAGAGAATACAGAGATGAATACAGGACGATGCTACCGGATTTGATATGAGGAGAAGTCTGGGTTGGTTTGACTGATTTAGGCTTGCTATATGCGTTATTTTGATTTTAAATTTGGGGCGGTATTACTGAGGGAGCAGCTAGCAATCTCAAGTTATAATTTGTATCGCCTTGAAATTGAGAAACGCGGACAAAATAAGTCCCCGCAGGTAAAGCCCCATTGCTGACAATTGTTTCTGATGCCGTGCCTAAATTGTTAGACGAAGCAATAATATCGTCTAATCCAACTGCGCCGTTGCCGTTGAGATCCTGAATTAATTCTACATCAACATCTGCACTCAAGCCGTCAACAGTTACACTGAAAAGGCTGGGAGTATTGAGGATGAAACTGTAAATGTCGGCGGGTTCAGCAGATCCCACAAAATCGCTCGCAGTTTGAATTTCAGTCAGAATGCCCAGGCTTTTTGCTGCGTTCAAATTGTCGGCGGGATCGGGGAGAGTGCTCAACAGTCCTTCTTGTTGACCGAATTGAATGTAATGGTCGATCGCACTTTTAACTGCGCCGCTTTGGACGGCGGCTGCTACCAGCGGATATTTTTCTAGATAAAAGCTGGGATCGAAGAAAACGCTGGGTTTGCGGTTTTCTAATTGACCGGCTTTCAAGTAGTGTTCAAATGGGGTAAATTGATTTGTTTGGACTGCTATCTGAACGTCTGGGTTGCTTCCTAGATAGAAACCAATATCAAAGAAAGGGTTGGGGTTGCGTCGTTCAAATTGACCGAATCTAATAAAGTGATCCGCTCCTGAAAAGCCGTTGAGTTTGGCTGATACCGCTACATCTGTATTGGTGTCTAAATAATAGCTGGCGTCGAACAGGGCATTCGGGTCGCGATTTTCAAATTTGCCAATTTTTCGGTAGTGATCGAAGGGACTCGATACCGTGCCTCTGGCAACTGCTACGGCGACATCTGAGTTGTTTTCGAGATAAAATTTGCTGTCGAACAGTGTTCTAAGGGTTAGCATTATTAAAAAAATCTCTCTGGACTTTAGTCTGGAAAGTGCACGATCGAAAATCCAGTTTACATCAAAGTTTTGTTTTGTGAGGATGTCTTAATTATGGCTAAATCTGCACTGATGGCAATGCTGCGCCGCGCTGCGAGTATTGCCCAGAAATCAAGGGAAACGGGCATTCCGGCTGATGAACTGCTGGGGATGCTGAGCGATCGCATTCCTAATTCTGCCATATCTCGTCGCCAGTTGCTGCACGGGGGTTTAGCTGCTGCGGGGGCGGCCGCTGCTGCGACTTTTACCAGGGATGGAGGGGGAGCTTTTGCTCAACAGGGCGGACGATCGCCGATTTTGGTTGTGGGTGCGGGAATTGCGGGTTTGACGGCCGCTTATCGCTTGCGCCAAGCGGGCGTGCGCGCCGATATAATCGAGGCAACTAACCGCGTGGGGGGGCGGATACGCACGGTTCCCAAGGTGGCTGGAACGCTAATTCCGGCGGATTTGGGAGGAGAATTTATTGACACCGGTCATACTAATTTAATCTCGCTGGCGACGGAATTGGGTTTGCGGGCGATCGACTTAGCCCAGGTGCAGAGTGGATTTGTGAAGGATACTTTTTTCTTTCAAGGGCGACGACTTCCTCTTGAGCAAATAATCGCGGATTTTGCGCCGCTAGCGACTAAAATTAATGGAGATTTGGGCGCTATCGGAGATAACATTAGCTATCAAGATTTTACGGAAGCAGCGGAAAGATTGGACAATCTTTCGATCGCTGAATATCTAGACCAAGCTGATACTAGCACGCTACTGCGACAATTGTTGCGGGTTGCTTATACGGTATTCTACGGTCGAGATCCCGAAGAACAGTCGGCGTTAAATCTACTGTTTTTAATCGGTTCTGAATCGGGCAGTTTTGAATTGTACGGCAACAGCGACGAGCGTTATCAAATTGACGGCGGCAACAGTCAAATTATCAACAGTTTGGCGGGTCAATTGTCGGGTTCGATCGAGGCGGGGACGGTTTTGGAAGCGATTACTCTTTTGCCGGATGGCCGCTATCGGGTAAATTTGCGATCGGGACTAAGCGCGTTCGAGCGTACTTACGAGCGAGTTTTGTTAACTTTACCGTTCAGCACTCTGCGAGACGTTAAAATTAACGTACCTTTGCCCCAACCAAAGCGGCGGGCGATCGAGCAGTTGGGTTACGGTACTAATTCTAAGTTAATTACTGGCTACCGCAGCCGAATTTGGCGGGAACTTTATCGATCGACTGCTTCTGTTTATAGCGATTTAGAATTCCAGAGTACCTGGGAAGCTACACCTTTCGCTCCTACTCCTAACGGTTTAGTTACTAATTTTACAGGCGGAAAGCAGGGTTTGTCGATCGGTGCCGGAACTCCAGAAGACCAAGCACAAAGATTTTTGAACCAATTTGAAAGAGTTTTTCCCGGAGTGAGAAATTTGCGATCGGGCAAAGCTGTGCGAGCTTATTGGCCGGGAGAACGCTTTTTCAAAGGTTCTTATTCCTGCTATTTAGTCGGACAGTGGACGCAAATGTACGGTGTTGAAGGCGAACGAGTTGGCAATTTATATTTTGCCGGAGAACACACTTCGCTGGAAAATCAAGGTTACATGGAAGGCGCTTGCGAAACTGGACAAAGGGCGGCTGTTGAAATTTTGCAAGACTTGGGTTTGATACCTTCTGCTAATGCTTTGAATACTCGAACTGCGAGCAGTTTGAACAATCCCCGTCCCAGCCGGAAAGTTCCCGGAGCCCGGAATCTTAGGAATAGAAAGCCGAGTATTAGATAATCTCGTAAGGTGGGCATCTAATTCTTGTGGGCCGTTGCTCCTAGCCCGTGCATCTAATTCTTGTGGGGAGTAGGGGTTGGGCTTCTAGCCCGCCCAAAAATACAATTTAGATGCCCAACAGCTTAAAGCCATTTTACTGATTTTGACACTCCTCGCGCTGAAGCGACGAGGATTCTTAAGACCACAATTTCTGTCTTAAAGGTGCTGTCAATTCACCCCTACTGATTCCGCTTAGAGCGAGTCCAAGCATCACCGCTACTTTTCTACCAATATTTCCGCAGGCATTACAATCTGCATTAATTAGCCAGCCCTGTGCAGTTCGGTACAAGCCACGCTTAATTCGTTTGCCACTTGGAAGCCACCCTTCGGGTTTCTCGCCGATTGTAGGTAGCAAATCATTATCGACAAACGAAGCCTTCGACGAATAAGACTCCTCAGTCTCAACAAATCTCAGACCGTATTGCTCGCACAGTTGAGCAATCCTATCTTTCAATCTGCCCGTAGGGATTTGCACAAACTTTTGATTAGTTTTGCGAACCATATTGGCAGAATTTTTTTGTCCTTTATTCCATCCGAATACAACCGTTCCTATTTGATTGTTTAAACAATGATTAATTACCTTCCGGGCTGCCTTGTTGACGGCATCTCTCATCTGACGATTTCGTTTCTCGGTTATACTGGCAAGTCTTTTAGACCAAAACCCGTTAGCTTTCCCATTCATCAGAAATGCAACTTGCTTGTTGTAACCTTGGTTGAGAGATTTTAAATGCTTACCATCGACAATAAAACTTGTACCAACGTTGCTCACACAAGTTAGCCAATTATCGATACCGTGGTCAATCATCAAGCATCTGGCAGGGTCTACATCTGATTGGACTTCAGTAGTTTTGTAGACAAATTCTAGGTAGAAGCAGCCGTTTCGAGGAAGAATGCGATATTCTCGAATCTCCTTGAAATCAAGATTAGAAGGCATAGGCAAGTAAAACGCATCTAAACCAAACCACGCTTTAACCTTACTGCCTAGGGGAAATCTCAACATTCCGTCTTTAAGCTTTACCGACCTGCCTGTAAACGTCACTACAGCCATTGGGCCTTGACGATATTTTGGTAATTTAGGGCGGTCTGCAATTACCCCATTCTTAAACGCATTCATTAGTCCCAGAAAGGACTTGAAAGATTCTGCTACGCCCGTTAATATTTGCTGAGCAGTATCAGAGTAAAATGCTTGATAGTGTCGATTCCGATTTTCTGTTCCTAAAACCTTGTGTAACTGAGCGCGATTCGGAACTTTGCCAGTTTTAAAATATAGCTGGCGGGCGTAATAAGTTCCGCAATTAGAAAGCTTTGCAGATTCAGAACACAGGTATTCCAGAATTGCCTTAATCTCTGAATCTGCTCTAATTAAGTTTTGTTGACAGCCAAACATGAGTTATCCTCCTTGCTATACCATAGTACAGCAAAACACCGGATAATATCATGAAGAAACGTTTAGATTTTCGGATTCAAGAATCTGAATTTAAAATTCTTGAAGAGCATTGCAAAGCTGTAGGCAGGACTAAAACCGACGTACTTAGGGAGTTAATCAGGAGCCTCAAAGTCAAAGAAAAGCCGTCAAGCGAAGGACGGGGCTTCAGACCCAGTTTTTTTGGTGAACTACCAGACGCTGACCACTTAAGTGGTACAGCGCTGGCTTCCTGATTCAACGGGGCGGCGCGTCCAACAAAACCGAAGTTTTGCCAGATCGACTTACATCCCCTCCACAGGCAGAAGCGCTAGTTCCTAACGCCAAAATCCGCAAGGCTTCATTTCTAATGTTGATGGCGGCGTTGACATCACGATCGTGGTGAGTACCACAATTCTGGCAACTCCATGCTCTAACATCAAGAGTGAGAATATCAACTCGATTTAGGCATACATGACAAGTCTTAGAGCTAGGAAACCATCTATCGATTTCGACATATTGTTTTCCTTCACTCTCCGACTTGTACTTGAGCATTGTGCAGAAAATACCCCAGCCAACGTCACTAATGGATGAAGCTAAATTATGATTCTTTACCATGCCTTTGATGTTGAGATTTTCCACTGCAATAACTTGGTTTTCGTTAACTATCTTGCGGGATAGCTTTTGTAGAAAATCTTCGCGGTCTCGGGCAATTATAGCGCACAAAAAAACGATATTGATTCGCTGTCGCTCAATTTATTTTCGGGCTGCGTTTTCATCCCGACGCTCACCTTCGGTAGAGCGCGGGACTTCCCATTCGCATTAGTTAAATCGGAACTTACCCCCTGCGGGGGTAGTTCTGGGGGCTGTATTTTTTGTCCCGTCTCGGTTTTAGCGACTTGACTGCCGACAAACCGTAGTCATGTATTTAAGATTTTCTCAATATTTAGGGCGAGAGTATTGTTCTATGATGAATTTAAGCAAAAACCCAGCCACATAAGGGTTGTAAGAGATTGTAGTCATCTAAAAGACTTAGAGGCTCCGGGCAAGTCTCACCTCGCAATGGTTTCAGACGGAACTTACCCCGTGTGCGGGGTAAGTTCCGCTTCATCAGTAAATTACTGATGTTCAAGATGTGTCATCTACCTTAAGATAGAAATCCTGAAGTGATCCGAGCATCATTAGGGAAGTACCACGGGATCATCACCCATATCAGGTGTCGCTGATGGACAAGAACGATGAGAATTGCCCCATCCGCTACAGATAGTTTCCACCAAAGCACAATTTTTTTTACCCATAAGAAAAGATGAATCAATTGAAGCAGTCGGTAAAGCAGTTTTGGTCGATCGCAAACCCCTACTTCTTTTCCAGAGAAAAATGGGGAGCTAGGGGGTTGTTCGCCCTCGTAATGTTATTAATGCTAGGTTTCAATGGTGTAAGCATAGTCCAGAGCTATATTATGCGGGACTTGATGAATGCAGTCACGGGAAAGAATGTTTCAGACTTCTATAAGATGTGGCTGATGCTATTGGGTGTGTTTGCCATATTCACGCCCCTTATGGTTTCCTTCTTCTATTCGCAAAATGTACTGCAACTCTACTGGCGAAAGTGGCTAACGAATCACTTACTGAAGAAATATTTTAGCAATCAAGGTTTCTACAAAATTAAGTTCAATGATAAGGTTGATAATCCCGATCAGCGTTTAGCTGAAGACGTTAATTTGTTTGTTAAGCAAAATATTGATATTTGGGGATTATTATTCAACCAAGTTGTCACAATAATTTCTTTTCTCGGCGTTCTCTTTACAATTGACAAGACCCTGACTTTAGTTGTATTTATACTGGCTGCTTTTAGAACTGTTTTCACTATCTTTATAGGTAAGAGGTTAAGTAGATTAAAGTTCAATCAGTTACAACGAGAAGCAAATTTTCGCTATAGTTTGGTTCATCTTCGAGACAATAGTGAATCCATTGCATTTTACCGAGGTGAAGAGCGTGAATTTAGTGCAGTATCACAGCGATTTAATGAAGTTTTGAATAATTTTAATAACCTGATTGTCTTGCAGCGTAATCTTGGTTTCTTTACCAAAGGAACCGAGATGATATTTACAAATTTACCTATAGTTTTTTTAGCTCCTCGATACTTTGCGGGTCAGATAGATTTTGGGCAGGTAACGCAAGCTTCTGGAGCGTTTGTGTCTATTTTAGGTGCCCTGGGCTTTATTGCCGAGAATTTTGATATGCTAACTAACTTTACCACTCAGATTAATCGTTTAGGAACATTTGATCGGGTTCTGTCCGAGCAAATGGCAGCACCTCAAGCCGGCATGGCAACGATTGATGTTGTGGAACAGCACTATCTAGCCCTCCAACGGGTTACCTTAGAGACGCCTAACTATGAGCGAATCTTAGTTAGAGATTTATCTTTCAAGGTGGGGCAGGGTGAAAGCGTCTTGATTGTTGGACCTTCGGGCGCTGGCAAGAGTTCGTTAATGCGAGCGATCGCAGGATTGTGGAATGCGGGTACGGGTTGCATTGTCCGTCCTAAACCGGAGGAAACGCTGTTTTTGCCCCAACGGCCTTATATGCTGCTAGGGGACTTACGCAGCCAATTGCTATATCCCAACACCAGCGGTCAAGTTACTGATGAACAACTGCACGAAGTGCTCGAACAAGTCAATCTTTCCCATTTGCCAGAACGGGTAGGTGGATTTGATGTGGAATTGGAATGGGCTGATGTTTTGTCACTAGGAGAACAACAACGGTTAGCATTTGCACGCCTACTGCTGACTAAACCTCGCTACGCTATTTTGGATGAATCAACGAGTGCATTGGATGTGGCTAACGAGAGACGGCTCTATCAGTTGCTCAAAGAAACAGGAACTGCCTTTATCAGTGTCGGTCACCGTCCGACTTTGGTACAGTATCACGAGCAGGTCTTAAGGCTAGTTGGTAATACCAATTGGCATCTGATATCGGCTAAAGATTACAGCCCAGATCTCGCCGAGTTTGCTTGAAAAATGCAATTGCCGAACTGCAAGTAATGGTCTTTACCGTATCCGCCTCAAAATTCCCGGCGTGCGATCGGGTAGAACAGAGTAACTTTTGACCGTACCCGTCCATCACGTCATGGTGAGAACTTGCTATTTTCTCACCTTTGTTGTTAAAAATTGGTTTAGTAACTGGGAAATCAGGCGTTCCAGTATCTTTATCTTCGCTAGTTACAGTATAAAAAATTCCATTTTTAGCAAATTCGGGATGCAAGACAAAATAGGAAAAGCTTTGTTGTCCGGACTGCTCATGAAACCCTCTACCTACTTGACTTTTAACATCCATGTAAACAGCGGCAGTACGGTCAACAATGACATAGAGCTTGCCGCGCATATCATTAACAAATAAACGTCCGCTACCGTCACCTGGGGTAATAAGCAGGTTCAATCGAGCTGCCTTGTTTTCATCTTTGTCACTCCCGCTATCAGGAATCCTTACAATTTCTTCCAACCCGACAGAGAGTTTCGACTTGGCGATCGGTTCGGGAATAAGATTTTTTGTGATCCGAGCTGAGGAAATACTGGTAAATGCTAACACCGAAAAAAAAACACTACAAATCCAATAAGGAAAGGTAGATTTATTGATAATGCTCAATTTTTTACTATAGTAAAATTTGTCAGAGTAATTCTTGTTCAGAGCCAATTGATTCAGTTTATGCAGCCTTTACACAAAGAGAATTTGGTCAATGTATGACTGGCGTGAGAATGCCTTAGCCAGTGCGGCGAAACTTTCCCCTCAACCTCGGCCCGCTTGCCGGCAGTCGCTACAATTTTGAGAACGTGGGATGGGGTGCAGTGCCCTCCTTTCCTGCTCAAGAACAACACGATCAGTTCTAACGTTTTTTGTCCTGGGTTATCTTAAGTAACGACCATGACTTTAGTTTACTTTCTAAAGTTTGATGTCTGATCGTAGCACAATGCAGCGTGAGCGCGACGCGCCATACATATAGATATGCTAGCATAAATTTTAGCTGCATTATATTGTAGAATTTATTTCATAAATGGTAGAAACAAGCATGATTTATTTACATTTAACAGTAGCTTTATCGATTTTGCTAATGGTCCCGATTTCAGCTAGCCCTTTGCTGGCAAATGCTACAAATACACTTGCTCAAAATTTACCCGTTGACGAGCCGTTTTGCTACATGAAAACCCCCGACGGCAAAACAGTAGACTTGGGCAAATTGTGCGAGAAACAGCCAGCTTTAGGAACTGCCAAAACTTGCATTCCCAGTTCCAACATTGCTGCGAAGGTGTCAATTGCGGCGACTAATTATGACGGCAACTTTTTTAGCGGTCAAGTGCTTAATCGAGGCTGCAAAACAATCAAAAATGTCAAAGTCAATTATGAAGTTTTGGACGAGTCAGGCAATTTAATTGACAACGGATTTATCTTCGCTCAACCAGTTACTCTTGCACCCGGACAGTCAGCCGCCTTTCGGGGCGCAGTTGTCGCGGGGGCTAAGGTAGTAGCTACTCATGCCGACGGTCAGGAATAATTTTAGATTTTAGATTTTAGATTAAAGAATTGAAGAATTGGACAATTAACCCACGGATTAATCCGGGGGCTTTGTATCCCGGATGTTTTTGGTGAAGAATGGTGGTTGAGATTTGTCCGATCGCTGTTATCATATTCTGGCTCAGATATCTCTATGACTTACGCAGAGATCCCCCTAAATCCCCCTAAAAAAGGGAAACTTGGAATAATAATCTTGTCCCCCCCTTATTAAGGGGGGTTAGGGGGGATCGAAGTTTGAATATTCTTGCAGAGATCCCCAAAAACAGAATTTGCGAGGGCAAAATATCTTGAAAACTCGATCGACATACTGGCAAATCTTACCCTACCTCCGTCCCCAAAAACAAACCATCGGTAAAGCATTAGCTTGTACCGTAGTATTTACCATATTTTGGCCGATTATAGCGTGGCTAGTGGGCGAAACAGCCAAATTTATAGGCAAAGGAGATTTACAAGGGTTCGCTCAAATTGCGGCACTCAGCGCCATTATATTTCTAATTCGCGGTACAGCCCAGTACGGTCAAGATACGCTGATGGCAAAAGCTGCTTTGACTATTGCTTTAGAAATTCGCAAAAAAGTCTACTCCCATCTTCAAACTCTCAATCTCGGCTACTTTGAAACTGCCAAAACCGGAGACTTATCCTACCGCCTCACTGAAGATATTGACCGCATTGGCGAAGTAGTAAATAAATTTTTTCATCAGTTTATCCCTTGTGTTTTGCAGCTAATTGCGGTTCTGGGATATATGATTTATCTCAACTGGCAATTAACCTTGGGTGCATTAATTATTGCACCGCTGATGGCTATCTTAATTGGTTGGTTTGGCGAGAGACTGCTGAGTTACTCGCGCCAAAGTCAAAATCGCATTTCTGATTTATCCGCTTTGCTGACAGAAGTATTCAGCGGCATTCGTTTAATCAAAGCATTTGTGGCTGAAGACTACGAAATAGCCCGCTTTGCAGAAGAAGCAGAACAAAACCGCCGCGCTAAGTATTTGTCAGAAAGAGTAAAAGCACTTCAGTTCGTTGTAGTTGGCTTTCTGGAAGCGATGAGTGTGATTTTGCTCTTTTTCCTGGGAGGTTGGCAAATTTCTCAAGGAAATCTCACAGGTACTCAATTTATCAGTTATATCGCAGGGGTGGCACTTTTAATTGATCCGATCGCTATCACAACTGCTAATTACGGGGATTTTAAGCAGGGAGAAGCTTCTAGCGATCGCATTTTTGAATTATTAGCAATTCAACCAACAGTAGTCGAAAAGCCTGGGGCGATCGAACTTCCCCATGTTACCGGAAAAGTCGAATACCGCAACATTAATTTTGCCTACCCCCCTCAACCCCCCCTTGATAAGGGGGGGCAAGGGGGGGTTCCCATTCTGCAAAACATGAGTTTGTTGGTGCTTCCGGGAGAAATGATTGCTCTCGTGGGTGCATCCGGTGCGGGTAAAACTACTTTAGTAAACTTGTTACCGAGATTTTACGATCCGCAAGCGGGACAGATTTTAATTGACGGTATTGATATTCAAGATGTCACCTTAAATACTCTGCGGCGGCAAATTGGAATTGTACCGCAAGAAACGATTTTATTTTCCGGTACGATCGCTCAAAATATCGCTTTCGGTCAATCTTATTATGAACTGAAAGATGTGCAAAAAGCTGCGGAAATTGCTAACGCTCATCAATTCATTAGTCAGTTTCCTGACGGCTATCAAACTTGGGTAGGAGAAAGGGGTGTAAATTTGTCTGGGGGACAAAAACAAAGAATTGCGATCGCCCGTGCAGTTTTGCTTGATCCCAGAATATTGATTTTGGATGAAGCTACATCGGCGCTAGATTCGGAATCCGAAGGTTTAGTGCAGGAAGCGCTGGAAAGATTGATGCGCGATCGCACGGTGTTTATTATAGCGCACCGCTTGGCTACTGTGCGGAGAGCCGATCGCATTTTAGTTTTGGAAAAAGGCAGAATTGTCGAATCTGGGACGCACGAGGAGTTGCTGGAAAAGGGCGATCGCTATGCTGGCTACTACGCTCAACAGTTTAGTCAGTAGGCTACGTTAGAAACCGGGTTTTTAGCCGTTTCTGCTGGCCTCCACGAAGTATTCTCGAAAAAAACCCGGTTTCTGACTACCCGCGCGCACTTCGACAAGAAACCGGGTTTTTGGCCGAATCTGCTGGCTTCAACGAAGTATTGTCGAAAAAACCCGGTTTCTGACTACCCGTGCGTAAGTCCTATCAAGAATGATACAATAAATTATCCAACTGGATATTTACTGATTCCAGTTAAAAAGAAGAGGCCGTGCCAACATGATTCAAACCACAGCCAAACTACTAACATTTGAAGAATTCCTAGAGTGGTATCCCGATGGCAAAGGACGTTTCGAGCTACGCAATGGAGTGATAGTTGAGATGAATCCAAACGGAGACCATGAGGAAGTTACAAGTTTTCTCATCCGCAAAATTAACGTAGAAATCGATCGCCTAAATCTTCCTTATATAACACCATCAACCTATTTCGTCAGACCTCCAGCAGCGACTACAGGGTTTCAGCCAGACATCATAATATTAGACAAGCCAGCCTTGATTTCGGAGCCACTTTGGAAAAAATCATCGATTATTACGCAAGGTGATTCTGTTAAACTTGCTGTGGAGGTAGTTAGCACCAACTGGCAAGATGATTACCTGGTAAAAGTAGCTGATTATGAAAGATTGGGTATCCCAGAATATTGGGTTGTGGATTATGCTGCTTTGGGTGGGCGACGCTTCATTGGCAATCCGAAACAATCTACTATCTCAGTTTATCAGTTAGTTGAGGGCGAGTATCAGGTTAGCCAGTTTCGAGAGGGCGATCGAATTTTGTCGTCTGCTTTCCCCGAACTAAATCTGACTGTTGAACAGGTTTTCGGATCTATCCAAAGGGAAGAAGGGATATAACTATACGATCGCTAATCAACCCAATTTTCTAAGGTTAATCCTGGGATACGCGACAATTCTCTCACATTATTCGTCACGAGTGTCAGCCCCAAACTGATTGCTTGGGAAGCTATTAGCAAATCCATTGGGCCTACGACAATACCTTGACGTTCTAATCCTGCTCTAATTTGTCCATAAGTTTGGGTGCTTCTTTCATCAAAAGGAACTACTGGTAAAGTTATTAAAAACTGAATGAGTGCAGCCCGATTTTGCTCTTGACGCTGACTTTTGTAAACCCCATACTCAAGTTCGGCAATAGTAACAGATGAAATGCCAATATCAAAAATTTCAAGTGTTTGGAATTTCTCGAATACTTTTTGTGGTTTGCGCTTGATGATGTATATGCAGATATTAGTATCTAGTAAAAATCTCATTCAAAATCCTCTCTCGTCTCCAAAGGAAGCTGCTCCCTGACTAGCATAAAGTCGTCAGAAAACATATTTAAACTATCAAAAAAAGTTTTCCAAGGATTTTCTTTGGAGATTAGGACAAGAACATCTCCTATTTTTTTAACATACACTTCATTTCCTGCAAAATGAAATTCTTTAGGTAATATGACTGTCTGGTAGTCATCCGCGATCGATAATTTAGCCGTATTCATTGTTTTGCCTCCAGAGTGGTTCAACTCATATTTTAGATTGACCGTCCACTTGCTCCAATTAAATTGTAGCAGAGGATGGTAGGTTTAGTTGTCCCATGAGTTTCTTTCTTCTTCTAGTTCCCGATCAATTTCTTCAACAGTTCTGGAAACGTGACGGCTGCGGATTTCTGTAAGCAATTCCAACACTTTACGCCGCCCGCCTTCAGGCTTTTCTGGTATAATCACAAAAACTTCAACCTCTTCGCCCACAGATCCAGGCGGCACTTGAATTTCCAGTTTATTTCCTGCAAGAACTTTGGTTGTAATCCGTATTGCTGACTGCATAATTCCTCCTTTGCGATGATTAATTTTCAACAGCCCCTAAAGCTTTGATCGTCGCTTTCTCAACTTCCGTTAAACCCGTAACTCCAGCAATATTCATGTTTTCATAAGGTCTGTCACTTTTGAGGATTTTGAGGCACTCACCAGTCTCAATCTCCCACATCATAATTGTGCCATCACGACTGCAAGCAGCAAGAATTTTTCCATTTGAACTGAAGGCAACTGAGTTAATTCTACTGGTATGACCTTGCAAAATTTTTAGACATTCACCTGTACGGATATCCCATATTCTTACCGTTCCATCTACACTTCCAGTAGCAACTATTTCACCAGAATAACTAAAAGCAACTGAACGTATCCAATCAGTATGCCCTTGCAAGATTTGGAGACATTCACCACTGCGGACATCCCATAGTCTTATTGTTCGATCGACACTGCCACTAGCAAGTATTTCACCGTTATAGCTAAAGGCGATCGCGCGCGCCCAACCCGTATGCCCCTGCAAGATTTGGAGGCATTCACCAGTATGGATATCCCACAGCCTCACCGTTCCGTCAAAACCTGCACTGGCAAATATCTCGCCCAAAGGACTGAAGGCAGTCGAGTGTACAGAATTGTTATGCCCCTGCAACGTTTTGAGGCATTCGCCAGTACCGATATCCCACAACCTCACCGTTTGGTTATAACCTGCACTCGCAAGTATTTCACCCGAAGGACTGAAGGCGATCGATCGTGTTTCATTGCCAAATTCTGGCAAAGTATGAAGGCATTCACCACTGCGAATATCCCACAGTTTCAGTGTTCCGTCATAACTAGCGCTGGCAAGTATTTGACCCGAAGGATTGAAGGCAACTAAGTTTACCCGATCGAGATGCCCGTGCAAAATTTGGAGGCACTTACTGCTGCTGACATCCCACAGCTTGACTGTTTTTTCGTCATCGCCGCTGGCAAACATTTCACCGTTTGGACTGAAGGCGATCGACCTTACTTGATTGCTATGCCCTTGCAGCGTATTCAAACATTCACCGCTGTTGATATCCCACAGCCTCAGCGTTTTATCATAACTGCCACTAACAAGTATTTCACCGTTTGAACTGAAGGCGACTGACCCTACTCGATCGTTATGCCCTTGCAAAGTATTCAAGCATTCACCGCTGTTGATATCCCACAGCTTTGCTGTGCGATCGAAACTTCCACTTGCGAGTATTTCCCCCGAAGGACTAAAGGCGATCGACCGTACTCGATCGAAATGTCCCTCCAAAGTTTTGAGACATTCACCAGTACCGACATTCCACAGCCTCACTGTTGTGTCGCCGCTTCCACTAGCAAGTATTTCACCCGCAGAATTGAAAGCAACTGAATACAGGTTTTTAGTATGTCCCTCCAAAGTTTTGAGACATTCACCACTGTTGATATTCCACAGCCTTACTGTGTTGTCGCCGCTGCCACTGGCCAACATCTGACCAGCAGGATGGAAAGCGACTGAAAACACATTTTCAGTATGACCGTGCAAAATTTGCAGGCATTTACCCGTGCGGATATCCCATAACCTTATCGCGCGATCGAAACTCCCACTAGCGAGTATATTTGCATCAGGATGGAAGGCGACTGACATTACTGATTCGGTATGTCCCTGCAAAACTTTTAAACATTCACCAGTCTTGACATCCCATAACTTGATTGTATTTTCATAACTGCCACTAGCAAGTATCTTACCGTCAGAACTAAAGGCGACTGACTCCACCACGTTGGTATGTCCTTTACAGGTCAATATTTCTCTGCAACTGCCAGCTTCCCACAAGCGAACTATGCCATCGCTATCACCTGTAGCTAACAGTTGGCCATCAGGACTAAATGTTACTGACCTAACACTGCCGAAGATTTTAGTAAAAACAGAATTATCCAAATTCGCTTCAGCAAAATTGACGTGGCGCAGCGTCGCATTTGTAAAATCTGCACCTAAAATAACGGCATGAGAAAGGTCTTTTCCTTCTAACGCAGTCTTATCGATTGTCACCAACAGCGTCGCCGCATTGCCTCCCACGTAGCCTACTTCGGTTTCAGTTTTACCTCGCGTTGCTTCTATAATTGCGAGTAGGGGCAATCCCCCCGTGGTTGCCCCTAAACCTTGGTCGGGCGGGCACGGGGGCACCGCCCCTACTAGCATCGGCAACAACAAATCCATGACTGCTTTTGTTAGCGGCGCGTGTCCGAAACTCTGAAGAAGTTGACCTAAATCTTCAGCAACAAATCCCTTCAAAGGCGCGATAAGTTCGTTGTTATTTCTCTTCTGCGCCTGAAGCCGACAATAATTTGACCAAGTGTATTCTTGAGGCGCTGCATTAGCATCTAAACAAGACTGTTCCGGCGCAACTAATTCGGTAAAATCTGCCGCCAAAACTCCCAATTCTGCTGCAAATTTATAAGCGACAAAAAACTCTAACAACGAACGGTGCGCCGGAGTATAATCCCCATCTGCATTGCGGATCAGCATCGTTTGACCCATCATGTCATAGTGCCAGTGGTCTAAGTCTTTTTCCTCTTGCACGACGGAACCAAACAGGCTGCGAATGCGATCGGGAAAACCGCGATAATTGAGACTCATTTGGTCGGTAGACAGCATTTCCCAAGACAGTTCGCACAAAAAGTAAAGCTTATCTGCTAACGAAGTAAAAGTCCGTTCTGCTTTGATATCTCTCTCTATCTTCCGCCGCACCGCATACAGATAAATCCGCGACATATCGACGGGTTTTCCAGCTTCAATATCGGGCAATGCTTCCAAAATTAACTCGGTCATCACCGGGCGACGCGCTAAATCCAATAGTTGCGGGTTTCCCATCACTTTTTCGACAGTCGTCGCTTCTGTTTGAAATGACAGCGCTTGCCCAATTTGCTCGTCGTTAAATTTCTCTAATTCTAAGACTTCAAATTGGGGAGTTTCGCCTGTTAAAATGGTTGTTGATGCTTGCAGTTCTGCATTGAACAATGCCCGTCCTTCCTTGCCTTCAGGAAAGTGTTCGGTACGGCAAGTCAGGATGACTTTTGCGCCGGGAACCACGGCTTTTGCTAGTTCCCAGAAGTTGTTGATGGTTTCTTGCCGATCGCACTTAGCGGCCATTTCATCAAAACCATCGAAAATTAGCAGAAATTTGCCCATGCGATTGAGTTGTTCAAAGGCCGAATAACCCGCCAGAGGTATCTCGTGTTTACGAAAGAAAAACTCGGAAAATAGCGACTCGACACTAACTGCTTTGGCGTAATCTCGCAAAGGAATTACTAACGGCAAACGCGGACGTTCTAAGCCGCGCTTTTGAGCATTTCGGTAGCGTTGCAGCGCCATCCAAGCATAGTGCATCGCAAACCAAGTTTTCCCAGTCCCAAATTCTCCTAAAACTGAAATATGTTCTTTAACTGGGTCATTTAACCACAGGTCAATATAACCTTCAATCCACCCATCTCGCTCTCCATAATGACTCACGCCTATCTTGCGGTGAGTATCGGGGTCAATTTCTTCTTTTGTACAAGCTAGCGGCACATATTTGGTATCAATTCTCCGGCTGGTAATTTCAGTTTCCAGCCAGTTGAGATAAGCGGAAAAATCGGCATCTTGGTCGAGCAATTCATCGAAGGTATAACAAGCTAAATCGCGATTTTCATCTTTTTCTACTTCATCCCGCGCGGCGCGACTGATGCGGCGGGCAGTGACTAACCAACCTTCATCGGTGCGCTGTTTTTCCACCGACTCGCGCAAAGCTGAGATATCCCTGAGTCCCGCTTCTCCGGCTATTCCGCGCACTAAAATGCGATCGTACCGATTGCGTCTGACGGGAACATTGATAATCCATTCAAAATAGTTATCTTCCAAGATTTGATAGGTTTCAAACTTATAACTTAATGTTTCAAACCAACCGCGAACTTGTTGTGACAAAATAAAAGCTTGAGACTTTTGAATATTACTTGATGCTGCGGCGGGAAGTGCGGGATAATCTTCGGGTTCCAAGCGCGCAAACTCGGTGCGAATTCCTTCCAGCGTGGGAAGGCGTTCGATGCGATCCATTACCATAGATAGGCGTTTTTGCAAAGAGGCGATCGCATTTCCCACCATCACATCTCCCAGCGTCCGCGTCCGCTTTGCTACTTCCATAAACACGGCGGCAAATGCCATGAATTCCCGTCTGGGGTCAATGCCTAAATCTCGAATTTCTTTGCCTAAAGCACTTTCATTCAGATATTCATCGCCTGCTTTAATTAAAATGGCTGGGCTGTCGGACTCGAAGGCTTTGCGAAATGCTGATTCAATCTCTTTTTGGCGAAACAGTTCTAAAATCTGCTTGGGTTTGCCAGCGCCGTATTCTACTAAAGTGTAAACATAAACTCCGCTAAACTCTGCCGGCGGTGCATCGGGGTCGAGGTTAAATTTTTTTAAGAGTTTGATGACAGTTTCGTTGCGCTGAAACTTGTCTTTGATAGTGCCGAAGGGAATTGCTGTCAGGAGGCTGATAACTAAGTCGAGACTAATTAACATGATTTAGGCTTTCCTGTTTTTCCGTGGAAGTAATGCTCAAATCTCGAATCGGTAGGCTGTGTCCCTGAAATGCGCTGCGGGCGATCGCAAACTGCTCTATTTTTATGGTAACAGGATTTACGCGCTCCGACCAAAGAAACCGGGTTTTTACCGAATCTGCTGGTTCGAGTGCGGCTTTTCGTAAAAAACCCGGTTTCTGACCCACCGTTTGTAAGTTATATCCATTTAATTAACTTAGCACTTTTTAGAAAAATTGACAACTATAAAAGACCCAAAATACCGCCACCTATTGTAGTAGAAACAGCTAGCATATTAGTTGTCATATCCGAGTTGGCAAAGTTAAAATATAGATAACTAACAAATAAAACTTGCTATCTATGAAAATACAATCTTCTGTCTTAGTCCACCTGGGATTTGGCAAATATGTACGCTCCGATCGAGTAACAGCAGTAATACCAATTGAAGAAGAACGGGGGCCTGGTCGGCGCACTTTCGTGCACGTAGACGGCGAAGCAGACCCGATCGTTGCTTCGCGCGCGGAAGATACAATTGTTCGCGATTTGGTGCAGGAACCCCGCGAAATAACTCAAGCTCGGCAGCAACAAGAAATCCTGCAAGATTTGCTGGCAGATTTGAGCAATGTTAACGTCACCGTGCGCCGCATCAGCCGCGATGAAGGCGGACTCGATCTCGAACGTTTGGAGCGCCGCATTCGCCAAATTTTAGACGCCTAAAAAAGAAAGACCGCTCCTGCGGTCTCCCTCCCAGTCCCCCTCTGCTGGGACGAGAGTTTGTGTAGATGCGGTTTCTAACCGCCGAAATTGATTTTTGCAGACGCAAATTTTAACTGCCCGCAGAGATTACGGGAGAAGCTAATTCTACTTCAATGTAACTTCGATGTCTGCTAAACCAGTGAGTTTTTCCACCACTGGCTCTTCTTCAATTCGCGGTACAAAAATAGTTAAACCTCCCGGAACGCACTCAATAGAAACCGGAGTCATGCCGATGATTTCCCCGTCTAAAACCACTTTTTGAGGCGGATCGGTAGTAATTTTTATTTTTTTTGCCCGCAAATAACCGATGTCGTCGCGATCGGTAGGATTGCCACTCAAAGCTGTTTGCAATAGGTGATAAGAAGCTGCGATCGCCCCAGCTTTATTCTCAGGCGCAACCAGCGTCACGTCCAGCAAGCCGTCATCAAAAACAATCCCCGCCGGGCCTTGAGCTAAAATGGAAGTAGGCGGCGCTGCATTCGCCACTGTCACGGCCACAGCAGTAAGGTGGATAATTTTATCTTCGGTTTCGATTTCCGCTTCAAATCTTTCTAAATTGTTTAACTGTTTAATTCCTGACAGAATGTAAGCGAGCATTCCCCAGCGATTCTTCATTTCGCGATCGGCAAGTTCGACAGTTTCCGCCTCAAAACCCACTCCCGCTAACAACACCATCGGCATTTCACCGTTGCAAAGCGCCGCATCCACCACCCGCGTCAACCCTCCCAAAATATTTTCGCAGGCGGCTTCAATTGTATTCGGAATGTCTAAAGCATTAGCAAAAGCATTAGCAGTTCCCCGCGAAATAATTCCTAAAGGAATATTTGTGCTGACAACCGCCCCAGCAACTGCGGATAATGTGCCGTCGCCCCCGCAAGCAATAATTGCCTCAACTCCTCTATCAACTGCTTCGCGGGCGATTTGATCGGCGTCTAATTCTGGGGTTGTCTGCCGAATGTCTAAGTCAATAAAAGGCTCTAAAAGTTCCTGAATTTTAGCTAAGTCTTGGTCGGGGTCGCTGTTGCCGGCGACGGGATTGAAAATTAGGCAAGCTGAACGTTTCATAGTTGGTAATAGGTAATAGGTAATGGCGGAACTCAAACCATCGATTTTTTTTGTTTGTATCCAAGTTTCGATCCCCCTAAATCCCCCTTAATAATACCCACTTTGAGTGTTCTTTTCCCCCCTTATTAAGGGGGGTTAGGGGGGATCGAGACTCAACTATAACCCTGATATAGACATGGTTGTAACCTTAAGTTTACACACATGCAAGGCCCACCAAACTCCGACAACAACCCTCACCTATTTTTCAATGTTTAATTAAGACTTCACAAAAGTCCACTCTAAGACTTCGCGGGGAGCTTTGTGCAGCGCTTCCTTGATTTCCTTGTTGCTGTCGAACTTGACTTTATCCAAAAGGCACGCTTCGACGTTCACAGTAAACTTATCGTCTTCAAAAGGCCAAGGAGTTACAGTCACGAGTTCGTTGCTGTGCTGTACAATATCGTAGCGCTTGCCGTCCGGGCCGACACTAATTTCTAAAGCTCGTTCTCCGGCGGGTAACTCGCGGCTGCAAAGAATTAATGATAGCCGATCGCACCACTGGAAAAAAGCATAAGCTGCCTTAGCATCTTCCTCGGAAACTTGCAACTCTTTGCGCCATTTTTTTTGATTTTCCAGTTGCTCGTCCAAAAACTCATCGAGTTCCTTCGACTCTCCCCGCTTTCCTTCATTGAGAAAGCTCATGTGCATAGAAATCAGCATGGCTACCCACCTACCGCGATATAGGGAATTCTGCGCCATAGCTTTAATTTTCGGCATAGAAGTTTCCGTCTGCAACGTAAAATCAAAGGGCGCGCCCGCTTCTGTCAAAATATTTTCTTCCCACTCTTTCTCCAAATCATCGTGATGCGAAATCGCGGCTATGGTTTCGTACAAGCGAAGCGGAGATTTCGAGCGCTTCCACTGTCCGCCAAGTTGGGCGGCGAGCAAAGCATGGGCGCGGTGGTAAATAATTTCCCAGCCGGTGGCGGTTAAGTTAGCAATCATTGATTTTTTCTCCTGAATTAAGTGAGGTTGGTTTTGTGGAACAGGCCGGAAAGCCTGTTTGGGCGGGCTCGCGTGCCCAACCCACAATCAAATTGAATTTTTGTGGAACAGGCCGGAAAGCCTGTTTGGGCGGGCTAGGAGCAACGGCCCACAATCAAATTGAATGACTGATGCTAAATCACAAAAGGTTCGATCGAGATATCCTGCCATTTCCCCTCAAATCGTTCGACAACAATAGGTCGGATGCGGAACTTGGGGGGACACCCATCGAGAACATCAATCCGCAAACACGAATAAGGACGGCGTTTGTGGGAACCTTGGCCGCTGCGGCCGACAAATAGCAAAGATTCCGCTACCCGCCGGCTGGCTGTTTCGGAACCAGACTGCCGCGCCAACCGATAAGCTTCAGGACTCAATGCTTCCTGCAACATCGGCCCTTCCGGGCGCTGGCGGCGGAGACTGTGGCCGCTTCCCCCGCAGACAATCCAATTAATCCCAGAGTCGCCGTGTCCGGTATTCCCTGTCCGCAGGTATTCCAAACAGTGAGCGTGGCCAGTCAGCACCAAATCTACAAGCGGACGCCCCTGCGCCGCATCCCCAACTGCATCGGCCACCCCATCGAGTACCTCGCGCAATCGCCACCGAACCGCCAAAGTTTGAGCTTGATTCCACTTTGTCGCCTCAGTCACGTAGGGGGGATGGTGCAGGTAAATTACCCGCCCCCGCACTTCGGAATCAGCCCAAGACGCAATCAGCCTTTTTTTCAGCCATTCGAGCTGTTCAACGTCCGTGGCGGCTGTTTTGTCGGGGGACAGTTGTTTGTCAATATCCATCAACATTTCGTCAACTTGCTCTAATTTGGCGGTCAAGTCGTCTAGCTGTTCGTCTTCCTCGGGAATCTCCGGCTTGAGCCGATCGCACATTTCGAGCATTGCCAATTTTTCTTGTTCCAACTTCTGGCGATCGAGTTCCAAATTCTGGCGGCGAATGTCGCCCTGTTTGGTTTTCGGGATCGGTAATGGTTCGTTGAAGGTGTTGGAGTCGAGGGCGAAGAAGTCGATGCCGCCGCTGCAGAAGGTGTAGTAGCGGTTGGGTAAGCGGGTAAAGCGTCCGGGTTGGTAGCGGATGCAGCGGCCTGTGCTGGTGCTGGCGGTGTAGTGGGCGTCTAGGTGGCGATCGAGCTCTCCCGGCATTTTGTGAGATTGCAGGTAGTCGAGAAAGGCTTTGGCGTAGGTGTTTCCGCGATCGGAACCGTGCCAGCCGACATCTAGATCCAACTTGGAACCCAACAGCCGGCGCAGCGGCAAAGCTGTCGCCGACAGAATGCCGTAGACTATCGGCAAGTCGTAATAGTCGTGGTTTCCCGGTACGGGCAAAAACGGAAAGTTAAACACCATGCGATCGTAGGCAATCCGAGAGGGATGCTCGCCGCCGACTATAAATTCTCGGTAGGGGCGAATAAAGTTTTGCAAGTAATATTCGCTGGAACCTACGAGATAAACTACATCGCCCGTGTGGAGGACGAAACGGCAGGTTTCGCGCTCCGAGACCATCTGTTCGGCAATCTGCCGCTGGGGATTGTAGCCGCGGTGATTGCCCGTGCCGCTGTCGCCTACGACTAAAAACGAAAACTCTGGAGAGTCGGTGGTTTGAGATTCTAAAACCATCCGAGTTTGGTCGATTCCCCGATGGACGATCGACTGTTCTTGCCACCGCACCCGCTCGTTCATTTTGCGGATTTTGACTTTTATTTGCGGGTCGGAAACGAATTTCAATTCACCTCTTCTCCAAAATTGCTGAGTTCCTAGTTAATAGTGTAGCGATCGGGCGAGTTTTTACATCTCTCTAAAAGCTGAAAATCGAGGTGCGGGTACTCAGAAACCGGGTTTTTAGGAGAATACTGCCTGACAACTCACATCTTGTCGCATTCTCAATAAGCTTTTTAGGAACAGGCAAGATGCCTGTTCCACAAAGAGTGAATTTTCTTGTGGAACAGGCATCTTGCCTGTTAAGCGAGAATGGTGCAACATCTCAGTTACAACTCACATCTTGTCGCATTCTCAATAAGCCTTTTATGGGCGGGTTCTGGGGCCCAACCCCTACTCCCCACAAGAAAATTGACTCTTTGTGGAACAGGTCGGAAAGCCTGTTAAGCGAGAATGGTGCAATATGTGAGACGATCGCACTCTCCGACTCCAAGTGCGATCGAGCCCTACACCCTGCCCCAAGTGGGCAACATCAGATAGAATTCAGTAAACAAATATAAAATGGAAGCAATACAACTGTCTTTATTCTCAAACGAGTCAGAACCAATTCCTGCCAAAAAGCAGAAGAAAGCAAAATTAGGGCGTTACGAACGCATCCAACGCGAACTAGAAGCAAATGACTGCGACCCCTACAAGATATTCATTGATGTTGAATCTCAGTCACGGCCCAAATCAGACTATACATTTGTCGATCTTTTTTGCGGTGCTGGCGGCATGACCCAAGGTTTATTGCAAGCAGGTTTTCGACCAGTAGCAAGTGTTGAAATTAATTCCATCGCCTCGGCAACTCATACAAAAAACTTTCCTGATTGCCATCACTTGTGCGACGATATAAAAAACTTAAATCCCCAAAAGTTGCTCGCTGAAATTGGTTCGCCAGAAGTTCATCTTGTTGTAGGCGGGCCGCCGTGTCAAGGCTTCTCAGTTGCAGGAAAACGCGACCCCAACGACCCTCGAAATCGCCTCTTTAGAGAGTTTGTCCGCGTTGTCTCTGAAATACGTCCTTGGTATGTTGTCATGGAAAACGTACCCGGAATATTGACTATACAAAAAGGAGCTGTTAAGCAAGCCATTTGCGAGGCTTTTCAGGAAATTGGCTATCCCTATATGTCCGTTGCTGTTCTTGAATCAGCCGCCTATGGAGTCCCGCAAATCCGCCCGCGAGCCATTTTTATTGCCAATAGATTTGGGATGCAAAATCCCTATCCCAAACCGCAATTGTTTCCAGAACAATACCAAGCGATTGAGTCAGCAATTGATGATTTACCAGAGTATACTCGCATACCGGAAATTAACCACGAATGGACTCGTCATTCTGTTGAGTACATGGAAAGACTTGCTAAAGTTCCACCAGGCGGTTCTTTGTATGAAAGCTACGCCGATGCTTTCAAGCGACAGTATCCGGGAAAACCGAGTATGACTGTTAAATAAAATCACGGCGGCACTCATATTCATCCTTATCTTAATCGCGTGATTTCAGCTCGCGAAATGGCTAGATTGCAAAGTTTCCCGGATTCATTTATTTTTGAAGGTTCAATGAAAAAGGCAATGTGGCAAATTGGAAATGCCGTGCCGCCCCGTTTAGCAGAGTGTATCGGTTTTGCACTTATTCCATATTTGAATGATATTGCTTTGAACAAATTTAAGCAGCCTGAAATAATCCTTCTAGCTTCTTAGTTGCTGGCAATGGTTTACCTTCAGCTTGACAGCTATCGATTAGTAACTCTAGTACCTCTCGCGCATTGTAGATAGCTTCTTCATAAGAATCTCCGTGAGTTACCGGTTGCATGACATTCTCAAACTCCGGCAAAAATACGACAAAGCATCGATCTTCTTCTGACCATTGGATCACAATTGTATATTTCATGGCTAGTTAACTAATCGCATCTTTTGTTCTACTTCTTCTAGGGACAAATCGAGAGCTTGGGCAATTTGTTCTGCCGTTAAGCCAATTTTTACTAATCGCGGTATCGTTTCTAGTTTAGCTAGCTTTCGCTCAGTTTCAATACTGTCATCCCTATCGTTAACCGGTGTAGGAGTTTCCCTAACTATAGATTCAAATTTTTCCAATTCATATTTTTCGTTATTTTGGGAAGGATTACGACAGAGGTTAATATTACCACCCACCACAGAATTTCCAATGATTTGATAGTGAGAGTTATCTAATCCCAATCTTTCAATAGAACCACGAAAATTTGACTTATTCAAATCTTCTCCCAACGCTTCAGAAAGAATTTGCCAAAGTGCGTAAGCTTCATCTTTTGCATGACCTCGCGTACATTGATATTCTTTCGCAATATCGGCGTATTTATGACCGTTGATAACGCCTTTAATAATTGCTCTTTGCAGACTATCGAGGTGTTTACCTGTTTGAGCGAAAACCAGTTCGTCTAAATATCTTAACACCTCTGTTGCGTCCATAGTTTGCTACTTAAATCCTACTCTATCCGTCATTATCCGCTAAAATCCGCCCGTTGTAAATATTCTTAATAAAACTCCCGTCTTTTTCCGCCATTTTCCGCCACTCCAAAATGCTGATACCTTTGAGATTCGGGAAATAATAAAGTATAAAAAATGACTCCATCTTATATTACGGGTCAGTCTTAACTAAGGCGATCGGGGTGGGTTATTAATTATTAGACCTCATTCAAGGATAAAACAATGAAGTTGAAGATTCTTGGCTCAGCGGCCATCGCAACCATAACTGGAGTATTTATGTCCTCTCTAGGTTTAGTGTTTACTGCTCCAGCGCGTGCAGATTTTATGGTATGTAACAGGGCGGCTAAGAAAGCTTTTGTAGCAGTGTCGTGGACCGATACACAAGGACAAACGTGGTCTAGAGGATGGTTACAGCTTCAACCAGGAGCTTGTGGTTCAGCTTTGAATGGAAGAGTTAGCAATGCAGAAATTGGAGTTTATGCAGAAACTTTGGGTGGAGGGCTCGTATCAGGCAATACTCGTAGATGCGTAATCTGGGTGCAGGTTGAACCTTCATGGAATATACGGGATGCTGGTAATCCCACTCGCTGTCAAGGAAGAGGAAGAGAAATGAAGGCTTTCGAGATGATCCGGACTGGTAGCAGCTCGGACTATACGTTTGAAGTGTTTGATTAGTAAAGTAGGGTGCGTTATCAGCGGAGTACGGCATCTTGAAAAATACTGCGATCGCTCCTCACTTACTTCACCAACAAAGGAGGCGATCGCACTTATTTTACCAGTCATCCAACTAACTCAAGGAACGCGATCGCTCAGTAAAAATGAAATAGTATGCGTTTGGATTGATAATTCTTGGTATTAACAACTTTAAGCAATTTGTAGTCGTTTCCCCAACCTGTAAGCTTCTGGTAGAGGTTTGCCATCTTCTTGATAGAGTTCAATCAATGTTTCTAAGAATTCTTGTCCGTGTTTTGCCGCTTCCTCGTAAGTGTGTCCGTGAGTGCAAGGCTGCATGACATCGGTAAACTCAGGCCAACTGACAACAAAAAGTCGATCTTCTTCTGACCACTGGATGATGAGACTGTAAGGGCTATTCATTCTTCTATCTCCTTCAGCTTCGGCAAATCGGTTATTTTAATCCGCTTGTTGCTCCTAAACCCTATTTATTGTTAATTCTCAATCCCAGCTTTGAGCAAATATTTTTAAGGCTTTGACATCCTCTGATGAGATATTCCCCTCAATTTCCTGATTCTGAAATCGCAGAATTTCACCTCTACCATCTTTCGCAGTAATTGTAAGTGTTTTTTCTTGCTGCCAAATACGATACCGCTCTCCCTCAAGAAATTTACCGCCTTCGGGTGTTTTTCTGCCGTAGTTCCTTAAGACTGTTTCCGCAGTTTGCACCATATCTAGACTATATTCATATAACAAAATATCACTAGCAAATTTGGGCATACCTGCTTTTTTTTCCAAAAATTCAAGTAATTCAGCAACAGTCTTCGGAGGTTTTTTGTACCTTTGCGACTGTTGCCGTAATAATCTCACTATTAAGTCCGGGTATTCGTCAAATAGCTCGCTCATAAACTCATCAGGTGACAGCGATTTGATGTTCCAAGGAGCTAAATCCTTTGCTTTGAAATCCGCTAGATTGCTGGTAACAATGACATCAGCCTTGGCTGTTACAGCAGCAGCAAGAACATGACGGTCTTTAGGGTCATTTTTCATGATTTGCTCTAAGCCGACAGGTACTTCAATTATTGCTTCGGGAAAGGCTGCATTGATTTCCGCTTCAAGATTGATTGCTTTCTCCTGGCATAATATCCCTTGGCGGACAAGGTTGCTCATTGCTTCATCAAGGATTTTCTGCGACCAATACGGTAAATACAGACCAGCCTCGGCGGTGGAAAGCAGAGTATCGCGCAGATACATAGGAAACAGGACACAAGCATCGAGGACAACACTAAGCTTAGACATATTAATGTTGGAATTATTTCTATGCCTCGTACAAACCAGCTTCTTCGGTCATCTCGATTAGCCGATCCAAGTGTTTGCGACGTTTGTTGTCTCGATGTTCTTTATATAAAGTTAAATCCTCCAAACGAATACGTCTATGCTTTCCTACTTTGATACAAGGAATTTCTCCCTGGTCTAGTAACTTGACCAGAAATGGTCGGGATACATTCAGAATATCAGCAGCTTCTTGTGTTGTCAGTTCGTGATTGTGAGGTACTAGAGAGATAGCTTGACCTGATGCCATTGCACGCACGACCTGACGCAAAATGCTGTAGACTGATTCAGGAATTACTATCTCTTCTCCGTTACTTCCGACTAATTTTGGTTGTGCAAATTCGTGGCTGAGAATCCGATATAATTTTGCTATTTCTTCTTGTTTTTGTTCAGGAATCAAAACTGACTCAAGCGATGCTTTTTGGTTCAACATAATTAATATCTTTTTTGATGTGATTGTTTTTGAAGCAAAGAGCCAATATTTTATGCCTCAGCAGACAGAGGCCGCGATCGGGGAAAACCTGTGCAGCCATTGCTGGAAGGGTATGTAAGTATTTGGCCTGCATATACTTGGTTGTTTCCTTCACGATAACACTTACTCTGCCATAAACGCAATATCCGAAACAAACGAAATATTCAAATCCAGAAATCGGAAAGTTTGATCGCCCGATCGCCCGAAATTCCCCCTCCCGACTCAAGACGGATGCCTCGCAGATGTACAATAGGGCGATCGCACTCTCTGACTCCAAGCGCGATAGGGCGCTACACTCTGCCCGAAATGGGTAACATCAGATAAAAAGCAGTAAAAAACTAGAAAAAGGTTTATTGCAAGCTGGTTTTCGGCCAGTAGCAAGTGTTGAAATCAATGGTGCTTTTGTTTCAAGATGAGCATCGATCCCCAAAGAATAACGTATAATGAGACTATCGCTAACATTGAGGGAAGATGACTTCTCAAACGATCAAACTTTTGGAAGAGTTGCTAGGCAAGTTACAGCACTTACTCCCGGAAAATCAGCAGCTTTTGTTAACTTTTGCAGAGTTTCTGCTGGAACGACAGATGCGATCGATCCCCGAAAACACTTCAGTTGAAGCTGCACCTCCTCTTGGGCAACAACGGGTTTTGGGTCTGCATCAAGGGATGGGCTGGATGAGTGAGGATTTTAACGAGCCACTTCCTGATGCGTTTTGGTTGGGTGAAGCATGAATATTTTGCTGGATACCCACGTCTTGATTTGGCTAGCGATCTCTCCCCAAAACTTATCGCAACCAGCGACGAATATTATCACCGATCCAACTCATACTTTATTTACGAGCTTGGTTAGTATTTGGGAAATGCAAATTAAGCTTCAGCTTGGGAAGTTAACACTGAACGTGTCCTTAACTGAATTGATAGAACGCCAGCAGCAAGTCAATGGATTGCAAATTTTGCCGATCGAGCTAGCTCATATTTTTGCATTAGACACATTGCCAAATGCTCATCGCGATCCATTCGATAGACTCTTAATTGCTCAAGCCGTTGTGACTCAAATGCCTATCTTAAGTATTGATGCTGTATTTGACAGCTACCCAGTACAAAGATTGTGGTAAAGCGATCGGTTGAATAGGCTTTAACTTATAATCGGCGATTCTTGGTATTAATAACTTTACGCAATCTGCAATCGTTTTCCCAAAGTTTGAGGTTCTGGTAGAGGTTTACCATCTTCTTGATAGAGTTCTATCAATGTTTCTAGCAATTCTTGTCCGTGTTTTGCCGCTTCTTCGTAAGTGTGTCCGTGAGTGCAAGGCTGCATGACATCGGTAAACTCAGGCAAGCTGACAACAAAAAGTCGATCTTCTTCTGACCACTCGATGATGAGACTGTAATGGCTATTCATTCTTCTATTTCCTTCAGCTTCAGTAAATCAGAAATTAAGCTGTTCTACATCTAAATTGTATTTTTGTGCGGGCGAGACGCCCACCCCACAAGAACTTTATCAAATTTTGACTGTACAGTTTAAATGTCCAACAGCTTACTCTTTTTTCGTGATAATTTGGCGCATCATCCCCATCATTACCTGATAGTGTAATTTTTTCAGGTAATAAAGGGTGTTCCCATACTGTGTGACTGCCCTTTCCCTGTCTGTAAGTAAACCCTGCTTTTAGCAATAGGCTTTTCAATTCTCGAATCTTTTTAGGCATGAGTGATGCCAGCTAACGGGGTTTAGGATATTGTAGCCGATCGCCCAAACTACAAAAACCGAGTTGATTTGAGAAACCGGGTTTTTACCAAATCTGCGGGCTATAACAAAGTATTATCGCAAAAAACCCGGTTTCTGGACCCATGTGTAAGTCCTATGGCTCTTGCACCCCCACACAGATGTACAATGGTTGGATCGCATTCCCCAACTCCCACCGTGATAGAGCGCTACACTTTGCCCGAAATGGGCAACATCTGGACTGAAACCGCCAAACTGAAAAGCTGGCTGCAAGTAGAAATCGCTGTCTGCGAAGCTCAAGCCGAACTCGGCTACATCCCCGCCGCCGCAGTCGAAGAAATCAAAGCTAAGGCTAATTTTGACCCCAAACGAGTCCTCGAAATAGAAGCGGAAGTCCGCCACGACATGATCGCATTCTTGACAAATGTCAACGAATATGTAGGCGATGCTGGCCGCTACATCCACCTCGGCTTAACCAGTTCCGATGTGCTCGATACTGCTTTGGCGCTGCAATTAGTCGCCAGCGTCAATATCTTGTTAGAACGTGTCGAAGAATTGAGTCAAGCTATTCGCTATCAGGCCCAACAACATCGCAATACCGTCATGGTTGGCCGATCGCACGGAATTCACGCCGAACCCATCACCTTTGGCTTTAAACTAGCAGGATGGCTGGCCGAAGTCTTTCGCAGCCGAGAAAGATTGGTGAATTTGCGATCGTCGATTGCAGTCGGCAAAATCTCCGGCGCAGTCGGAACCTATGCTAATATCGATCCGCGAATTGAAGCGATCGCCTGTCAAAACCTCGGACTCGAACCCGATACCGCATCGACTCAAGTCATTTCGCGCGATCGACACGCCGAATATGTCCAAACCTTAGCACTTTTAGCAGCATCGATCGAGCGTTTTGCAGTAGAAATTCGCAACCTGCAACGCACCGACGTTCTCGAAGTTGAAGAATTCTTTTCTAAAGGGCAAAAAGGCTCATCCGCCATGCCCCACAAACGCAACCCGATTCGATCGGAAAGACTCACAGGGATGGCGAGAATCGTCCGCGCCAACGCCGTCGCAGCCTTAGAAAACGTTGCACTTTGGCACGAAAGAGACATCTCTCACAGTTCCGTAGAACGGATGATTTTGCCCGACAGTTCTACAGTAACTCATTTCATGTTAGTAGAAACTACAGACTTAGTAAAACACCTGCTAGTCTATCCCGAAAACATGAAACAAAACATGAACCTTTACGGCGGAGTCATCTTCAGCCAGCGCGTGATGTTAGCCTTAGTAGAAAAAGGCACCAGTCGCGAAGACGCCTACAAAATTGTGCAATCTTGTGCTCACGAAGCCTGGAACAAACCGGGCGGCAATTTCTACAATTTAATTGCTAAGGACGATCGGGTAACAGCTAAGATGACGACCAAAGAGATTGATGATTGTTTCGATCCGCAGTATCAATTGAGGCACTTAGATTTAGTGTATCAGCGCTTGGGAATTTAAAAATCTTTTGAATTTCCTACTAAAGATACAAGATGGAGCGTAATCCTTCATCTATTTCTTCCTGTAAATCCTGTGGGATTGTGCCAATGCACTCAATTAAAAACGTTTTGTCCACAGTAAAAAGCTGAGAAATATTAGCCACAGAATCCTTGGGTAAACCTGTGGCTTTACTCGGTAACGAGACATTACCTGGTGCTTCCGCTAACCGCAGATTAGAAGTAATGATGACGACGATTACAGTGCTAATCCGACTCTGAGTAAAAGTATCATCCTGAACAATTAAGACGGGACGACGATATCCAGGTTCTGAAGCAACTGGAGAGGGCAAGTTTGCCCACCAAATTTCTCCGCGATACATTACCAATCCTCATGGGGTAAGGACATAAATTGCATCTGTGCCAAGACAGGATCTAGTTCAGAGGACTCTTCAGAATAGACTTGATTTAGTTTGCTCAAAATTCGCTCGCGGTTGTGTCGCCGCAGATACGCCTGCAATGCTTTTGTATAAAGCTCACTGCGCGATAACCCTAACTGACTAGCCAAAGCCTCGGCTTCTTCAAAAACTAAATCTGGAAGTGAAATTGCAGTTTTCATAGCTCCCCTTGCTGTCACGGTGACATCATAATATTGGTTATAGCATAGAACAACGACCTCAATCTACTTTTTAACACTCACAATCCCAACAACTATGAAATTTAATCGTTTTGGAAAATACTTAATCGCATTTATGCTAATGTTGCTATGTGCGCTCGGTCTGCACCATACAACATTTGTCCGCGCCCAGGAGCCGCCACAAGTGCAAATTACCCAACCAGAACCAAACCCCGTAGTACCTGAAAGTATTTTCATGAGTCAACTTCCCAGTGGGGCGCGACTGGTTGACATCCGCAGCGTAAATCCCAACATTCGCCTCGATATCCGATACGCCACTACTAACAATTTCTTGAAACGAAAACTTTACCCTATATCGAAATGCGCTTTGAGAAGTTCTGTTGCTCAACAGTTAGGGCTAGTTCAAACAGATTTGGAAAAAATTGGATTGGGTTTGAAAGTTTACGATTGCTACAGGCCTTTCTCTGTGACTAAGCAAATGTGGCAAGCTTGGCCTGATCCGCGCTATGTTGCTAATCCTGCTAGGGGTTCGCGGCACAATCGCGGTGCTGCTATTGATTTGACTTTAGTCGATCGCACGGGCAAAGAATTAGAAATGCCCACACCTTACGATGATTTTACCGAAAAAGCTCACGGAGATTATCAAGGCGGCAGCGCCGAATCTCGGAAAAATCGTCAAGTGCTTAAGGATGCGATGAAAAAACACGGATTTATGGGTATCACAACTGAATGGTGGCACTTTGATTCGGAAGATTGGCAGAAGTTTGCGATTCTTGATATATCGCTTTCCGAGATTCCTTAATTACTAGAGTAGCGTCTACGAGGCACTACAAGATACAAGGGCCCGATCGTTCATCGGTTAATGAAGCTCTACATCGCACCAATCCCGCCGTCAGAAAGAATTGTGTTAGCAGGCGATCGCACCCGGAAAGTCGAGACCGCTTGCCAAAACCCTTCAATAACGTATTTAATACGCTGTAAAAATAAGTCGCGCTTCGGAATTTGTTCGGCAGTTAGCGTGGCATTGAAATATTGAATAAATGGATATTTTTCTCTGGTTAAGACGATTTCCGATACTTCTGCTGTCCTGCTCTTTTTTTACGAGCGATCGCTTCATAGGGATCTTCATCCCCTTCCGCATATTGCATCAACTCTGTCATAGACCAACCGATAGCATAGGCAAACTGAACTAACTTTTGCAATCTGGGATCGGCTTTGCCCTCGTTCCAGTTCACCAGCGTGTTGAATGAAACTCCTGTAATCCTTCCTAGTTCCCTAGAACTACCAACGCGCTCATCCTCCACCAACGCCTCTATTAACTGACCGAGACGTTTATGGATTCCAGTATCGAGTGCTAGATTTTCCTCTACTTTTGTTGACATTCCTGTTTTCTACTAGCTAAGGAGTTACCGCAGGCATAATTGTATCGCCTCTATTATACCAGAATAACTCGTTTTACAGTCAATCAACGCAGCCAAAAATACAAACAAAGTCGGGATAGGGCATTGCCACGACTCGCTTGACTGACGACGCAGAGGGGACGTAAGACTACCGAAGGTAGCAGACCCCAAAAAAGCGTCAAGAATCATAGTTCGACTACGCTCACTAACCACCGCAAATGAAAGGGCGGTGAGTATGTCAACGCACCTGTACCGAAAATTCGTATTCGTATCCCCGGAAGTTTGAGTCTAGTTGAAATGTATAATTGCCAGTAACAGGGATTTTTCCAGTCCACTCAGTTAGATTTTCTTCATAAGGATTTCCTGCTAAAAGTTTGCCACCCGGAGCTATAATTTGCGGGAAAACATCTTTCCGACTCCTAACAGTCATTGTTTGACCTTTTATAGCGCGAATCCGGTAAGAGTGGGTGCCGCCGCCGATGATTCGACCTTTGACAATTGCTTCATCTCCTCCCGGTAGAAAATTAATCTGCTCGTTGACGTTAGAACAACTGCTTTCGGTGCGGTTTTTGGCAATCCAACCGGGCGGAGCCTTAATTCGCAGCCAACCGTTTTGTTCTTCGGCGACTGAAACAAAGGTATTATTTTTAAGTTTTCCTACTATTTGGCTGCCGCTTACTTGCGGGATCGATCGCACATTTAGCGGTGGATTCGGATCGCTGACAACAGCTTGGGTGATTTTGCAACCAGAATTGGGCGGTGTGACAACTACTGGCTCAACTTTTTGCCCAGAGACTCCTGCAACTAGCGAGGATTGAAGTCCTGGTGTTTTGGCTGGTTGAGATTGAGATGGGGGAGATTCAGCAGCCTGGGTTTGTGCTTGCAGAGGTTCTGGTTGCCGAGATTCAGGGTTGTTCGTCGGCCCTGCAATCTGGTTTCTGGTGGATGCGGGCGATTCTGCAAGGGGAGGATTGGATTGTTTCATCGCACCCGACTGTATAGTGGCAACAGCTACTCCCACCGCTGTTGCCACTCCTGCTAAGCTTACTGTGATGATTTGACCCTTCGTAAATGACATAAAAAACCCTCTCTGTATCTATACTAATAATTTTTGTTTAGGAGTTGGGGCGATCGCCAGTTAATTTATAGTGGAAATACCTAGTGCGGGTCACTGGGTCATGATTTTTAGATAAAATTTCAGATCCATAATTGTCGCAATAATTTGAGTCAATATATACTGGACGCCTGTACTGATGGTAATCTTGCTCTGGGGTATTTGCGCGCAAATTTGCGAAGGTAAGCGTTCAGCGCGAGGTACATAAAATGTCAAAATTGATTCCTCTGAGATTACAACCGCCTCGCGATCGATTGTTGGAGGAGGTGAAGCAGGAAGTCCAAGCAGGCCTCGCGCAGTCTTTGCACGCTGCTGTGCTCGCTAACCTCAGCCAAGACTCGTCGCCTGTTGGTGTTAACCGCTGTTGGGATGTGGAAGTGAAAGCGGGCAACCGTCCGAGTTTTCGGCTTCCTCCCAAAGCAAGCATTGCCAAAGTGTTCGATCGCACCGGTGGCAAATTGGTAATTTTGGGAGCGACGGGTGCAGGCAAAACTACGACGCTGCTAGAATTAGCTCGCGTGTTAATTTCCCGCGCCCAAAAAGATGCTAGTTTTCCAGTACCAGTGCTGTTTGAACTCGGATCGTGGAAAGCAGAATCTGGGGCGATCGCAGATTGGTTAATTGCTCAACTTCAGTTCAAATACCGCATCTCTCCTGCTGTCGGCAAAAAATGGCTTGCCGAACAACAATTGCTGCCTCTACTCGACGGCTTGGACGAAGTAGAAACCCACCGCCAAAATATCTGCATTCAAGCAATTAATCAATTTGTTGAAAGCGAATTTAAACCCAAACATTTAGTAGCTTGCAGCAGTTTTGAAGCTTACAAAAACTGCGAGACTAGATTTCGCCTACAAGCAGCGGTTTTATTGAAACCTTTAACAGAAACTAAAATTCAAAATTATCTGCTAGAAGCCCGAAGTCGCGAACTTTGGTACAGCATTGAACACGAGCCGGAGTTGTTGAAATTGGCAAAAGCTCCCTTGCTTCTGAGCATGATGGCTCTGGCTTACGACGATATTTTAATTGAAGCTTGGAAGCGCATTACTTCCGCAGAAGAACAACGCAAATATCTGTTAACTGCCTATATTCGCCACCAAATCACCGGGGAAGTCAAGCAGTATCCCAGAGGTAAGGAACTGCGGCCCGAACAAATTCGCCACTGGCTGGGATGGTTGGCGAGAAGGATGGAACAGGAAGGAATTCAAGAATTTTACCTCGATCGCATACCCTCTAGCTGGCTGCAAACCGCCGATGAACGGCGCAAGTATCAGTTGGGAGTTAAGGTGGTTGGCGGGCTGATTTGGGTGATTTTGGGACTAATTGCCACCCTCGTTTCCGGGTCGATTTGGGGATTAATTGGGGGTGTTGTTGCTGCGGTAATTAGTGCTTTTTTGCCGGGAATTCCGGGGATTGAAAGGTTTATATTGCACCTCGTGCTGTGGTCGAAGGGCTGCATTCCTTGGGATTACAAGCGTTTTCTCGATGCTGCAACCGATCGCTTGTTGCTGCAAAAAACTGGCTCGCGGCGCTACCGATTTATTCACGATTTGTTGCAAAAACATTTTTCAGAAATCTAAAGACCGGAGGTTTACAAAAACAAATATAATGGATGTAACTGTGAAGGAGATTCCAATATTCGACAAGCAAAAGGAAACTCAATGACTGTAAAATTCATTCTCAGCGAATACGTTGACAAAGCAATGGCTGAGGCTATGTATGACAAACTTGAAGATCGTAGCTTTGTTGGGAAAATTCCGGTTTGCAAAGGAGTCATCGCCTTTGGTTCAACTTTAAAGGAGTGTCAAAATGAGTTGCGATCAACTTTGGAAGACTGGATTTTGCTAGGGTTGAACTTGCGACATCGAATGCCCGTCATTGACAATATTGATTTAAATAGGGAATAGCTTGTCAACTACCACACACTCATTATAAAAAAAGTTTATGGTATTTTTGCCATTTGAAATAGCTGTGAGGCCGTAAATTCTAATCCATCAAAAAGTGGATCTGTTAATAGCGTATCTCCCCTATAAGTCTGCGGTGCTGCATCGGGGTAAAAAACTGTAATGCTTCTCGCCTTGCTATCTACTATCCAAACCCGCAATACCTTAGCATCTAAATAATCTCTCGCTTTAGCAGCTAACTGACCGAAAGTTTGTTCGGGTGAAATAATTTCTATGACTAATTCTGGGACTACAGGACAGGCTTCATCTTGATTCCAGTCAGGAGATAAGCGTTCGTAAGAAACATATAAAAGATCGGGTACTGGCACCCAGTCTCGCCCCAGTCTGGTTAATCTTACCGCCCATTCTACACCAATTTCTCCCCGTTCCTCACCCCACTGTTCGAGGATTTTTATTAGGCTTCTGGTGAGGCGAGAATGAAATTTTTTAGGTGACATCTTCGGTACTGCTTGCTCGTCAATAAGTTCGTAGGTAATATCGCCTTCTCCTTCGGGAAGAGCGAAAAACTCTTCCAGAGTTAGTTGAGTTTTTGTCTGGAGCATAATATTCCTCTGCTGTGGGCAGGCAAGTTAGTATTATTTTAACTTAAATATTCATTGACATAATACAAATGTTATGATAAAGATTGGCAAAATCTCAGGTTTTAACTGCCGAATTTGCGATCGACTCCTAGATCGACACCCCCAAAAGGTTAATATTCTAGTCTGACCCTCCTGCAATCATTGCTTAACCTCCTATGGCAGAAACCTTACTTTTCAACGCCCTCCGCGAGGCGTTAGACGAAGAAATGGCCCGCGACTCCGCCGTATTCGTACTCGGCGAAGACGTAGGTCAATACGGCGGTTCCTATAAAGTCACCAAAGACCTCTACAACAAATACGGCGAACTTAGAGTGCTCGACACCCCGATCGCCGAAAATAGCTTTACAGGCCTAGCAGTAGGCGCAGCAATGACGGGACTGCGGCCGGTCATCGAAGGCATGAACATGGGCTTTTTGCTGCTGGCATTCAACCAAATTTCCAACAATGCCGGAATGCTGCGCTACACATCGGGCGGCAACTTCAAAATGCCAATGGTAATTCGCGGGCCCGGCGGCGTGGGCCGGCAACTCGGCGCGGAACACTCCCAGCGCTTAGAAGCATATTTCCAAGCAGTACCGGGTTTGAAAATAGTCGCCTGTTCGACTCCCTACAACGCCAAAGGACTCTTAAAATCAGCCATCCGCGACGATAACCCCGTTCTGTTTTTCGAGCACGTTCTTCTTTACAACCTCAAAGAAAATTTGCCAGAAACAGAATATTTAGTGCCGCTGGACAAAGCAGAAATTGTGCGATCGGGTAAAGATGTCACAATCGTGACATATTCGAGGATGCGGCACCACGTCATGCAAGCCGTGCCAGCCCTGATAAAAGAAGGTTACGATCCAGAAGTAATCGACCTCATTTCTCTCAAACCCCTAGACATGGAGACCATCGGCGCATCCATTCGCAAAACTCACAAAGTAATTATTGTAGAGGAGTGCATGAAAACAGGAGGCATCGGTGCCGAACTAATTGCCTCAATCAGCGATCGATTTTTTGACGAACTCGACGCACCGGTTTTGCGCCTGTCTTCACAAGATATTCCCACACCTTACAACGGCAATTTGGAAAGACTGACCATTGTCCAGCCCAATCAAATTGTTGAGGCAGTCCAAAAAATGGTAGCTTTGCGAGTATAAATAGTGATTAGTCAGCTAATCTGTAGGTTGGGTTGAGGAACGAAACCCAACACTCATTAAATTGGATGTTGGGTTTCGTGGCTCAACCCAACCTACTACTAACTCAACCCAACCTACTAATAATGACTAATAAATAAATATGCAAAAACAACGTTCCCTATTAGCCCTAATTTTTGTTTTAATCATCGCCGCTATTACTGTAATAGTAACTATTCCGACGCGGCTGGGATTAGACTTGCAAGGAGGGTCGCAACTCACAATTCAAGTAAAAACTACCCCCACAATTCCCAAAATTGACCAGGGAATGTTAGAAGCAGTGCGGCGGATTGTCGAAAACCGGGTTAACGGTTTGGGTGTTTCCGAAGCATTAGTCCAAACAGTAGGAGAAGACCAAATTCTCGTGCAGTTGCCCGGAGTAAATGACCCGCAGCAAGCAGAACGAGTTTTGGGCGGCACCGCCAAGCTAGAATTTCTGGAACAACTGCCCGGAACAGAAACACAATTAGCCATTGAGAGGCAGTTGCAACAGGAATTGCTGGTCAAACAAGAAGAATTGAAAACTCGCCCGAATGAGGCAGCAATTAAAGAAAATCAGGCTGCTTTGAAAAGAAGCAATGAGGCGATCGCCAAACTATTCAAAAGCAGCGGCCTCGGCGGCGAAAACCTCAAAGATGCTCAACCTCAACCCTTGGCGGCTGGGAACAACTGGAACGTTGCCCTTGTTTTCGATACCAAAGGAGGCGAACTCTTTGCCCAACTCACTAAAAATTTAGCAGGAACCGGACGCAGTATCGGTATTTTCCTAGACGAAAGAATGATCAGTTCTCCAGTCGTCGGCGTTGAATTTGCCCAAACAGGAATTACTGGTGGGAGTGCCGTAATTCAAGGCAACTTTACAACGCAAGAAGCCAACGATTTAGCAGTGCAATTGCGGGGCGGGGCTTTGCCGGTGCCGGTCGAAATTGTAGAAAACCGCACGATCGGCGCTAGCTTGGGTAAAGACAGCATTCAAAGCAGTATTAACGCAGGTATCGGCGGCTTAGTTTTAGTCTTGATTTTCATGGTTGCCTACTATCGACTCCCCGGCGTAATTGCTAATATTGCGCTGTTAATTTATGCTCTGTTAACTTGGGCAGCTTTCGTGCTTTTGGGAGTGACATTAACGCTGCCGGGAATAGCTGGTTTTGTGCTCAGCATCGGGATGGCTGTGGATGCTAACGTGCTGATTTTTGAGCGCACGCGGGAAGAGTTGCGGGCGGGGAAATCGCTTTATCGATCTGTAGAATCGGGTTTTTACCGCGCTTTTTCCAGCATTTTAGACGGCAACGTCACAACAGTTATTGCTTGTGCTGCTTTGTTCTGGTTGGGCGCAGGTTTAGTTAAAGGGTTTGCTGTAACTCTGGCATTGGGGGTGGCAGTGAGTATGTTTACTGCGCTCACTTGCAGCCGCACTCTGCTGTTCGTAGTATTGAGCTTTCCAGCATTGCGGAAACCTCAGTGGTTCTGTCCCGATTTGTCGAAAACTGCTAATAGTTAACTGTTGACTGTTGACTGTTGACTGTTGACTGTTGACTGTTGACTGGTGGTAATTTTTTAACTAACTTCTTCCTTCCTTCTTACATCCGTTACATCTTGTACACTGCTTCGTTGCCGAACTTCCTTCTTCCTTCAAATTATGAAATTCAGTGTAATCAAATATCGATCGCTCTGGTGGAGTATTTCCGCCGCTATAATCCTTGCAGGTATAGTGTCGATGGCGATTTCTTGGACTCGTCCCGACATCCGCGCACCGCTGCGCCCCAGTTTGGACTTTATCGGCGGCACTCGCCTGCAATTTGAACTTGACTGCACGAAACCGGAAAATTGTAAACCCATCGATCTTGCTGCTGTCCGTGAAGTCCTGGACACCCAAGGTTTAGGTGGCAGCAGCATTCAAGTTATCGGCCAAGAACAGCGCGGTTTGTCGCTGCGAACAAAAACTTTGGATGTCGAACAGCGGACTAATTTGCAAACAGCTTTGAGCGAAAAGATAGGCGCTTTTTCTCCTCAATCTACTCAAATTGATACGGTTGGGCCTACCCTCGGCAAACAGTTGTTTACTTCTGGTTTGCTGGCTTTGTTGGTTTCTTTTGCTGGAATTACTGCTTATCTGACATTCCGATTTCAGTTGGATTATGCCTTTTTTGCTTTTGTGGCTGTGTTTCACGACGTGTTGGTCACGCTTGGGGTTTTCTCGTTTTTGGGTTTAGTTCAAGGAGTGGAAGTTGACAGCTTATTTGTGGTAGCGCTCTTGACACTTATCGGTTTTTCTGTTAACGATACCGTGGTAATTTACGATCGCGTGCGCGAAGTAATCAAGCTAAATCCCGGACAGTCGATCGATCAAATTGTCGATGATGCTGTCATGCAGACCCTGGGAAGGTCAATTAACACAACGTTTACCACCCTGCTGACATTGTTTTCAATCTTTTTGTTTGGCGGCGAAACCCTCAAATACTTTGCTTTAGCTTTGATTGTTGGTTTTATTGCTGGTTCGTATTCGAGTATTTTCGTTGCCAGCACGCTGCTAGCTTGGTGGCGCAGTCGCACCGGTCACTCTATTCCCGTGCCCGCAGAAGGAATCAACCAGTCAGAGGAAGTTTAATTGACTGTTGACGGTTAACTGGTGACGGTTAACTGTTGACGGTTAACTGTTGACTGACTAATAATAAATCATCAATAACTAATGACAAATGACAAATGACAAATAACAAATAACAAATGACTACTGACCAAACTTTTGAAATTGAAGTCCAAAGGCTTCACAAACTAACAGTTTACGGCCGCTGGTTAACAGTGATATTGCTGTGGATTAGCGTCGGTTCTTTGAGCATTTGGGGTTTGCGCCGCGAAATCGCTTTGTGGTTAGAACACTTCACTTGGGCGGCAGTGCGCTACGGTTTATCTTTTCATCGCTGGCCCACTCTCGGTTTGGGTTTGTGCTTGGGAATGACTTTAGCTGTGCTAACTTGGCAAAGTCGCAATATGGTGCGAGGATTGCCCCTGCGGGAAAAACAGGGTTTGGAACAACAAGTTCGCCGCATTCGCCAACAGGGGCCGAGTCATCCTTTGTGGAAGTGGGTTTGCAAAGGTTCGCGGTAGCTGACGGGCTTTATTCTTTAGTCTCAAGCCAGAGGAACGAAAGTTTGACCCGAAGCGGTTTCAACAGCCGAGTCCCTAACTTTAGATTGCTTCTTCCATCTGCCTTCTGCCTTCTATCCTTTACATCCGTTACATCCGTTACATCTGAAATGTTGCACCATTCTCAATAAGCTTTTTATGAACAGGCAAGATGCCTGTTCCACAAAGAGTGAATTTTCTTGTGGAACAGGCATCTTGCCTGTTCTTGAGAATGGTGCAAGATTTCAGTTACATCCGTTACATCCGTTACAGAATCCGTTGCCGAACTTCCTTCTTCTATATCATGCAAAGCGAGGCAAAATCTGTGCTATGGAAGACTGTTGAAGTGGAATTTCGATCGCAAATTCTGCTCCTTTTCCCGGTTCCGAAAAGCACTTCAATGCGCCGCCGTGTTGGTTGACAACAATTTCATAGCTAATCGACAGTCCCAAACCCGTTCCTTGGCCGACCGGCTTAGTAGTAAAGAAAGGGTCAAACAACCGCTTCCGAACATCTTCTGCCATCCCCGGCCCGTTGTCAGAAATTTTAATTATTACCTTTTTTTTCTCAATTAACTCGGTGCGAATGCGAATCACAGGAATCAGGCGGGTAGAGTTAGAAAGTGATAATTGAGTCGTTGTACAAGACTGCTTTTGGTCGCCTAAGTGCGACTTTTGAGGGGTGTTTTTCTCAACAATTTCGTATTTATTAGACTCAACAAGAACGTAAATTGCATTAAGTAAAATATTCATAAATACCTGATTGAGCTGTCCGGGATAGCACTGCACCAGTGGCAAGTCGCTGTATTCTTTGTGAATTTCGATCGCCTCGTGCCCCGGTTTCGCTTTAAGCTGGCTTTGCAACAGCATAATCGTGTTGTTGATACCGTCGTGAATGTTGACCTGCTTCATTTCAGCTTCGTCTAATCTGCAAAAATTCCGCAGCGACAAAACGATGTCGCGCACTCTTTCTGCACCTTGCTGCATAGAATTTAAGACTTTCGGCAAGTCTTCTAGCAAATAATCGAGTTCGATTTTTTCTGCTTCCGCTTCAATTGCTGCGATGGGTTCGGGACAGTGCTGTCGGTAGATGTCAAGCATCTGCATTAAAGCTTGCGTGTAGTCTTTAGCGTGGTGCAAATTGCTGTAGATAAAGCCGATCGGATTGTTGATTTCGTGAGCTACTCCTGCTACTAACTGCCCCAAAGAAGACATTTTTTCTGTTTGAATTAGTTGAGTTTGAGTGCGCTGAAGTTCCAGCAGGGCCAGTTCGAGCTGTTGGGCTTGATGTCTCAATTGCGCTTGCGACTCTCGCATCGCCACGGTTGATAACTCGTGAATTTGCAACTGAGAAAGCAGCAGTTGGTGTACGTCTAAAAGTTTGTAAGTTTCCGGTTCTACTTGTACTACAATTGGTTCGTGGATGAGTTCGGGCGATCGCTCCAAAGACTGTCGCACTGCCGTCATAATTGAGGTTTCGCGATCGAGAACCAACATATCAGTTTTAGTAAAGCGGTAGAGTATGAACAAAGGCTGTTGAGAAAATAACTCCAAGCTGTAGGGGCGGCTCATGTGTTCAAAATAACGCCGCCGCGAAATCATCCCTATAAACTTTCCTTGCTGAGTGATGATGATGCCCGGAACTAAAGGGTTTGCTTGAAAAACTTTAGCAACTTCGTCCCCCGGACACTCAGATTCTAGGAGAAAGTCATACAGGGTTAATTCCTGTAGAGTCGATCGCAAACCAAGCGGCGATTTTAGGGGACTCAACCCGTCAGTTTCATACACTGCTCCCTCCTTTGGTAATTGGCAGATGCGGTTGGCTGCTGGAGTCTTGCCTACTATTTAGACGGCCTTTTCAACTCTTTTTATAGCTTAGTTATCAACTTCCCTCTGCTCCCTGGAATCCAGTTAATTCAGCAGGATTATTTTTTGCCTTAAATCGTGCTGGTGTCCCCCGAAACGATATTGCAGGTTAGATTGATTTAACAGCAAACACCCCTTTGAAACCTGACTATGTAGGAAATTTTATATATCCAAGATTTTACTAATCCGAATATAACAGTCATAACTATTTTTAATGTTTGATGACATTAATTTGGTTCAGATGGATAGACATCTGCGACCTGTGGCAGTACATTTCGTATTACCCCTTGCGTAAAATTATATTACCATAAGACAAGAATAGCGACAAATCGGCCGCCGATCGCCCGATTTTTAAATTCAGGCAAAACAGGTTTCCGGCAATTGCCAATAAATCTCAATTGTCAGTTTTTTTGCATAAATGCCGATCGCACTCAACCCGAAGATTGTATTGTAGGTAGTCTCCGAGCCAGGGACAGCCGATGGCGAGCAATTTGTCAAGTTCGGCAGCTTATACTTTAGCCGCATGGACACTCCAAAGTTTCACCGACGAAATTTTTCCCGGCAGATGCTAAAGTTGTGCGATCGCAACTAAAACTCACCAAAAAACTGGGTCTGAAGCCCCGTCGTTCTACGACGGCTTTTTATTGATTTTCCAGTTTCCTAATCAACCC